>JAVWYO010000014.1:0-30866 GCA_036661515.1 Muribaculaceae bacterium
TGGAGAGAGGTGTACGCACGGTACGCACAGTACGCACCCTTTTGGCGCATTTTCGCATAATGGATTAGTGTTACAAATATAGTGATGTTTTGAGGGCAATTTTTACTAAAAAACAACGCAGTAGCGAAGCCTTACGATGTGGTGATGCTGTTCAAGATTTTGATATTGCAACGATATTTTGGTCTGTCGAACGAGCTGGTTGAATACCAGATAATCGACCGCACAAGTTTTCGCGAGTTTTTGGACTTGATAAACATGACCCATTTATTTCGATATGAGCAGATTGTCGGGCGGAGAATATTGGAGCTAAAGTATTGAAAGAACGAAATGTAAAAAACATTTGCAACATATTCAAAAAATCACTATCATTGTAAATTAAAACGATAACTCTTGGTGTGTAAAGTTTTTTTACTCAGCGCAATCTCACAAAATTAAATTTAAGGACACACCATTATAAAAAAATCATACTCATGAAAATAATAATAACCATTTTTGTTGCATTATTGGCTTCAGTTAATTGTTATTCATCCAGCAATAGCACTTTAATAGGAACAGTCGTTTTAGGTGAAGAGAATATATACAACATAACAATACAATATAACGATACAACTCAAAAGGCTATATCAACGGCTTTTGAAAAAAGGAATTTTGAAATGGAAATTCCAAAAGGCGAAGCTATGCTAATTATTAAATCCGAAAAGCATAATGATTTTAGACTTCAAATTAATGTAACCGATTCTATTCTGAATATCGGTAAAATTACTCTCATTCCTCTAAATAATATTATGCTTAATGATATTGTTGTGACAGCTAAGAAAATTCAAATTGAAAACAATGGGATGAATTATTCTATACGAAATATTCAAGGAACATACTTGGCTGAAGCTGGTAGTATTATAGATATGCTCAAATGGACTCCTGGCATATTTGTTATTAATAATAACGAGATTAATGTAGCTGGAAAAGGGTCTCCTATAGTGTATATAAATGACAGAAAAATTACAAGTAAGGTAGAATTAGAAGCCATTCAATCAAGTGACGTTCAGTGGATTCAAGTAATTAAGGAGCCTGGCGCTAATTATAAAAATGGAACAAATTCAGTGTTACGAATATATTTAAAAAAGAAGATTAAAGATTACTTTGGGCTGAATATTTCGGAGACAGTAAGCAAACGACGGTTATTTAATACTAATAGCTCTGCAAATTTATCTTGGAAAGAGAACAGATTCTCAGGAATAGCATCGTTTTCCTATGGTAGAATATCAAATCAGACCAACGAGAATTCAAATACTATATGTAGATAACAGATCCGTCTCTAATCAAACCTTAACAGATAGATGGGATAAAGATAGTTGCAACAACTATAACATCTTTGCAGGACTTAACTATGAACTTTCTTCAAAGAGCAATCTGCGAGTTCAATACTCAGGGGAGTTTAAAAACGGCACAGAAAATGTTAATTCCACACAAACAAACAGCAATCCATTAGAGCAAATTTCAATTCACCGTACAATTAGTGCCGATGGAACACAGGACAGATACACTAACACGGCTTCAGCAAGTTATCAGTTGCAAAGAAACATGAATTCATCATTAAACTTAGTAGCTGATTTTACAAATAGAAGAATTAATAAATACAAATCACAAGCCGAGCAAGATATGAAGAATGAACCAAAGTATATTATTCTAAATAACGAAAGTGATTACAATGCTTATACTTTCGATGGTAACTATTCATTCATGATAGGGAAAAATAGTTATGAAACGATTGGACTATCTGCGGGAACATTAAATAATGATTCCCGAAGTATTGAGGATGAAATTTCACAGAATATTGACAGAACAAACCGATATATAAATATGTATGCAACATTCAGTAGAGATTGGGGGAATTTTAGTACCGAACTAGGATTAAGATATGAATATGATTACACAAGAACAAATTATTTTTCAAATATTGAGAATAATAATATTATTAAAGAATATTCAAATTTATATCCAAGCGTTTCTGCATCATATAAATTCGGTAAAAATAGACTTACTGCATCATATACGCGAGAATCATTTAAACCGAGTTTTTATGAAATAAATCCTATTAAAACGTATATTGACTCATTGCATTATTACATGGGAAATCCCGAATTAAAGCCATCGTATTCAAATAATTATTCTTTTACATTTAACATTAGTAAAGTGACGCTTAATTTTATATACTCCCACCAAGATAACGGAATAAGAAATGCGTATTATCAAGAAGACACGTCACCTAACATAATAATAGAAAAGCCAGAAAATATAGGAAAGTCTGACTATTTTAAGCTAAGTATTAATTATAACTACTCAATTAAGGGTCTTAATTTATATTTGCAAGGACAATTATCACATTCAACATCGGATTATTTCTATTTAGGTGAAAACATCAAAGAGAAGCAATTCAATGCAATGATTAATTGGATGGCGAGTTATAACATTAAAAAAAAATGGAATATATTTTTGAATGGATGGTATATTTCACCTAAATTGGCTTCTGGCATGAATATGGGTCACTCTTTGTGTACCAACTTTGGAGCATCAACAAGTTTTTTCAAAAAGAAATTGAATATAACCTTGGCTATTTATGACATTTTCAATAATATGGTTTCACCTTCGTCTGTGACAATAAAATCAAATAACGTTTATTATCACAAAAAGAATGATTATGATACTCGTAGTTTGTCATTAACCGTGAGATATACTTTTAATACTGTTAAAACAAAATTTAAGGAATCAAGTGGAAACAAAGATTTATTGGACCGTGTAATTGACAAATAATTATATGAATATGTTATCAACAGTATCAGATAAAGAATTCCATTTAGTAAGCAAACGACGGTTATTTAATACTAATAGCTCTGCAAATTTATCTTGGAAAGAGAACAGATTCTCAGGAATAGCATCGTTTTCCTATGGTAGAATATCAAATCAGACCAACGAGAATTCAAATACTATATGTAGATAACAGATCCGTCTCTAATCAAACCTTAACAGATAGATGGGATAAAGATAGTTGCAACAACTATAACATCTTTGCAGGACTTAACTATGAACTTTCTTCAAAGAGCAATCAAGAGAGTATGTGGGGAAATGGGTGTTTTTGTCTTTGCGTGGATGCTGGTGGCGTGCAACGTCTTCGACGTAGAAAGCGTTATATTAGCTTGTTACCCCATAATGGAGTTCACTTTAGTGAACGCAATTATGGGTTAAATTTCAGGACTAAAGTCCTGAAGTGGAACGTCTTTGACGTTCTCGTTCGGTGCTCGCACGGTGAATCTTCTCTAATCTGCGATAAATCTCAATAATCGAGCAAATCTTATATTTCATTGGTAGTATTAGTGTTTTTGAAAAATAATTGTAACTTTGTGGACAGATATAATTACAAATTGATATGATACTAACTCTTTTGCATCTTCTTCATCATCGTTATAGCAGCTGGTAATCGGAATGTTGTGTGCGAAGTGTATGATTCTTAGTCATTAAACAATATATTTTGCCAGCTTTCCGATAACACGGATTGCTGGCGTTTTTTTTACTTGAATAATTTTAAATAAACTATATTATTATGTTACGAATTGCTGTACAGTCAAAGGGTCGTCTATATGAGGAGACAATGGAGTTGCTTAATGAGGCCGATATAAAAATGACGGCTGTTAAACGGACTCTTCTTGTGCCTTCTCGGAATTTTCCTGTTGAGCTTTTATTTCTGAGAGATGATGATATACCCGATTCAGTAGCGTCTGGCACGGCTGATATTGGCATAGTTGGGCTTAATGAGGTGCTTGAGAAGCATAAGGATGTGGATATAATTCGCAATCTTGGCTTTAGCAAATGTCGTTTGTCGCTCGCTATTCCAAAGAATGCTGAATATAGTGGAGTTAGTTGGTTTAATGGTTGCAAAATAGCGACTTCTTATCCTGTAATTCTTGATAATTTTCTTAAAGAGAATGGCATAAAAGCTGATATTCACGTAATCAGTGGGTCGGTTGAAATTGCTCCTGGTATTGGTCTTGCTGATGCTATATTTGATATTGTGTCATCGGGAAGTACGCTTATAAGCAATAATCTTGTGGAAGTGGAAACTATTCTTAATTCTGAGGCTGTGCTGATTGGCTCTAAGCATAAATTATCTAATGAAAAGTTGGAGATTCTTGAGGAATTAATGTTCCGTATTGAGGCTGTAAAGGCAGCTGAGAATAAGAAGTATATTTTAATGAATGTGCCAAAAGATAAGCTTGATGAGGTGCTTGAGGTGTTACCGGGAATAAAGAGCCCTACTATACTTCCCCTTGCTGATGAAAAATGGTGCTCGGTGCATACGGTACTTGCTGAAAAATATTTTTGGGAGATTATAAATAAATTGAAGGGTGCAGGAGCTGAGGGTATCTTGGTGCTTGATATCGAAAAAATGGTGCTTTAGACGATGGAGAAAATTATAAAAATTGCTAAGTTTCCACCACGTGAGCAGTGGAGTGTGCTCATGTCGCGTGACCGTGGTGATACGCAGGCTGTTCAAAATGCTGTTACCGATATTCTTGCGGCTGTGAAACATAATGGTGATAATGCGTTGATTTCTTTTGCCAAAATTTATGATGGTGTGAAAATTGATTCGCTACGCGTATCGCCACAGGAGATTGAAGAGGCAGAGAAGAGTGTTAGTGATGAGCTGAAAGATGCTATTGGCATTGCAGCAAAAAATATTCACAATTTTCATTTGGCTCAGCGCATGCAAGATGTGTCGGTTGATATATTACCGGGCATAAATTGCCAGCAAAAAGCGGTACCAATAGGGAAAATAGGATTATATATTCCTGGAGGTAACTCTCCATTGTTTTCAACGGTGTTGATGCTTGCTATCCCAGCACATATTGCAGGTTGCAAGCAGGTTGTGCTGTGTACTCCGCCAAACAAGCAGGGTAAAATTCATCCTGCAATCTTATATGCCGCCAGTGTTGCAGGCGTTACCGAAATATATAAATCGGGTGGTGCGCAGGCTATTGCCGGAATGGCTTATGGTACAGAAACTATACCTCAGGTTTATAAAATATTTGGTCCTGGTAATCGCTTTGTGATGGAAGCGAAACAACAAGTTAGTTTGCATGGCGTTGCTATTGATATGCCAGCTGGTCCATCAGAAGTAATGGTAATTGCTGATGGTGCTGCCAATCGTGAGTTTGTAGCAAGCGATTTTCTCTCGCAAGCCGAGCATGGTCCTGATAGTCAATCGATATTACTTACGACCGATGAATCTCTTGCTAATGAGATGCCTGAGGAGCTTAATAGGCTACTTGCTACACTTCCACGACGCGAAATGATGCTAAAATCGCTCTCGCATAGTAGCATAATTTTACTAAAGAGCGATGCTGAAATATTTGAGTTTGCCAATGAATATGCACCAGAGCATCTCATAATAAATTGTCGAAATGCACGAGATATGGCAAATAGAGTTGAAAATGCAGGCTCCGTCTTCATCGGTGCATATTCGCCAGAAAGTGCAGGGGATTATGCGTCGGGTACAAATCACACATTGCCCACCAGTGGCTATGCAAAAGCATATAGCGGTGTAAATCTTGATAGTTTTATAAAAAAAATCACATTTCAAGAGTTGACAAAAGAAGGACTTAGAAGTATAGGCAATGCCGTTGAAATACTTGCTGAGAATGAAGACCTCTTAGCACATCGCCTTGCCGTTACGGTTCGCCTCAATGAATTGAAAAAAATATAACAATAAATAATAATTCGATGGCACTTAAAGATTTAGTAAGACCTAATATATGGAATTTAAAACCTTATAGTTGCGCCCGTAATGAATTTAAGGGTGACGCTTCGGTGTGGCTTGATGCAAATGAAAACCCTTTTAATGCGCCCTATAATCGCTATCCCGATCCATTACAATTAAAGGTAAAGGAAGGGATTGCAAATATTCGAGGTGTTGATTCTCAGAATATATTTTTAGGTGTTGGGAGTGATGAATGTATTGACCTTGCATATCGTATATTTTGTGAACCGAGTGTCGATAATGTTGTAGCGATTTCGCCCACTTATGGAATGTATGAAGTGTGTGCCGATATAAACAATGTAGAATATAGGAAAGTATCCCTTGATGATTGCTTTGATATAAATCCTCAATCACTACTTGATGCCATAGATGAGAATACTAAGATAATGTGGATATGCTCGCCAAATAATCCTACTGGAAATGCGTTCGATATTGCAAAGTTAAAGTATTTGTGCAAGGAATTTTCGGGTATTGTCGTTATTGATGAAGCATATATTGATTTTTCAGATAAAGGTTCGATGCTTGATTATCTAAAAGATTTTCCTCGACTCATTGTGATGCAGACATTTTCTAAAGCGTGGGGCAGTGCGGCAACCCGGCTTGGAATAGCATTTGCAAATACTGATATTATAGCGCTATATAATAAGGTGAAATATCCTTACAACATAAATCTATTAACTCAAGATTATGCCCTTAAAATACTCAATCGCCATACTGAGATTTTAGATTGGGTGTCGCGACTTCTTGCTAATCGTGTAGAATTAATTGATAGTCTAAAGTCGTTGAAATATGTACAACGCATATATCCAACTGATGCTAATTTTGTACTTGTAAGGGTTAATGATGCCGATTCTCTTTATGATTATCTGTGCCAGCGTGGAATAATTGTACGCAATAGAAATCGTGTGGAAAAGTGCTTAGGCTGTGTGCGTATAACTGTTGGAGAAACTAACGAAAATGAAGAGTTAATTAATGCTCTAAAAGATTATGAATAAGCCAAAACGTGTGCTCTTTATCGATCGCGATGGGACGCTTGTAGTGGAGCCACCTATCGATTTTCAACTCGATTCGCTCGAAAAACTTGAGTTTATTCCTCATGTGTTTCGCAATATGAATTTTATTGCAAATAAGCTGGATTATGACCTTGTTATGGTAACAAATCAAGATGGACTTGGTACTGATTCTTTTCCTACCAATACATTTACTCCAGCTCATGAAAAAATACTCACAGCATTTAAAAATGAAGGCGTTATATTTGATGATATTATCATAGATCGTACATTTGAAAGCGAAAATGCGCCTACACGTAAGCCCGGTATCGCTCTGCTTGATAAATACTTAACGCCCGAATATGACCTTGCCAATTCATTTGTGATAGGTGATCGTATCACAGATATTAGGCTTGCCAAAAATCTTGGTGCAAAGGGTATACTGCTATGTGATTATAATACTGGCATTACCATAGTTAATGATGCGAAACTTGACGATACTTGCGTGCTGATTACAGATGATTGGGATAAAATTACTGAATATCTTCGTGCAGGGAGTCGTGTGGCGCAAGTAGTAAGAGCCACAAGTGAAACCGACATTGATATTATTGTAAACCTTGATGGTCATGGGAAAGGGGATATAAATACTGGCATTGGTTTCTTTGACCACATGCTTGACCAGATATGCCGTCATTCAGGTATTGACCTCACAATAAAGGTAAATGGAGATACTTATGTTGATGAACATCACACAATAGAAGATACAGGCATAGCACTTGGCGAAGCGATACGCATAGCTCTCGGCGATAAACGAGGCATTGACCGCTATGGCTTTGTTTTGCCAATGGACGACTGTCTGTGCACGGTTGCTCTCGATTTTGGAGGTCGTAGCTGGCTACAATGGAATGCCGAGTTTCATCGTGAACGCATTGGTGAAATGCCGACAGAAATGTTTCTTCATTTCTTCAAAAGCCTTAGTGATAGTGCAAAAATGAATCTTTCAATTACAGCAACTGGAGATAATGAGCATCATAAAATAGAAGGAATATTCAAGGCATTTGCACGTGCAATAAAGATGGCAATTCGTCGTGATATTTTCACATACGAATTACCCTCAACCAAAGGCGTGTTATAAATATTTTTCGATTAGCAAGCTCCCTACAAATAGGAGTGCAAAGATAAGCATATTTCGTGCTGTGGCTCCGAGTATTGAGTTGAGTTCACTTCCTGTGCGAGTTGTTAACTGATTCCACGTAAAAGTGTGCAAAGTTAAGTATATTGCAGGGCAAGCGAATATCCATAGTGGCAATGTGAGCCAAAACCATGAAAGGAGTGCCATTGCTATGTATCCACTAAAAATATATGCTATTACTGCCTTTTTGCGTCCAAATATCACTACTGTCGTGTGTTTGCCAGCTGTTGCATCATCTTCCATATCGCGGTAATTATTTACTAATAGCACATTCATAGACAATAATCCTATTGATATTGATGCTAAAAAAACATTTATATCGAAGTATCCACTTTGTACATAAAAAGTGAGATTAACAGGAACAATACCAAAGAATATAAGCACTGCTATATCACCAAGTCCGTGATATGAAAGAGGATATGGCCCAGTGCTATATGCGAGAGCAAACACCGCAATCGCTAAGCCAATAGGTAGAAGCCACCAGCCCCCAAAAGGGATTAATCCGTATCCTATAATTCCAGTTACAGCAAGTGTTGCAAAAGTTACATTTCGCATTGCATTTGGAGTAATGTCGCCTTCCGTAACACCCCGTCTTGGCCCTACCCGGCCTATTTTATCGGTTCCGCGTTTAAAATCGTAGTATTCATTTGCGAAATTTGAAACAATCTGAGCAAGTAGCGCAAATAAAAAGCAGAGTAAGGCAGGTATTGGTTTAAAAACGCCATTAAACGCAGAAAGCCCTATTGCCGTCAACACTCCTGCAACCGACACAGGTAATGTGCGAGGGCGCATCGCTACTATCCAACTATTCATTATTTGTTATATCATTATCCGAAATACCAAAGCATCTTTTTATAGCTCTTCTTATTGCTATTGCATCTCTACCATTACCTTTGAGTATATTTAATATTGCTTTTATATATTCATCTTTTGTGTTTAATCCACAAAGTTGAGCAACATTACTCTCAGGCAACATCGATTTTTCATTGAAAACTTTTAGCACCATTGCATAGTCAGATGTTGCTACATATTCATGAAAATCTTGGCACATAGCCTCATACATTCCACGCGGGTTAATTTCGTTTACGAGATCTACCATGTGGTCTTCCAGAGCATTAATATTTTGAAATTTGCGGTCGATTCTAAATTCTACATTACGTTTCACTTTGTGTCGAACGTGCATTAGTGCCTGTTGTTTTAGTTGCATCTTAAACATATTTATTACAGCAATTTTCACTTTTCGGAACACGTATTCAGAATCTCTACCCCGATGCATTGCTACAGCCTTAATAACCCCCTCAAGCATAAGAATATTTTCAATTTCTGCTACATTTGGCACAAATATTTTCTTGTCGCGAAGATATTGCACCTCCTTGTCATCGCGCCTATCGCGATCAACAATGCCGTGGCTATCGAGATGATGAAATCCCTTTAAGTCATTGAATGAGCGAGTAGATTCAATGACTTTATTGCAACTACCAAGAGCTTTAACGGTATATTCCGTAAAAATTAGAGGATATAATTTTGAATCAATGCTATGTAGCTCATCGCCCTCAACAAATAGTACAGGCTTTCGGCTGCCCAGCAAGTCGAGATAAAGTTCGTCAGAGAATCCCACACCAGCAGCAATCATCTCATAATCCCACGAAGCATTTATTGGGTCAAAATTACGCACCCATATACATTTATTATCTATTCGCGAAGTAGCAAATTCAAGATCATGAGTATTATATATGAATGTGCAATCGGGACGAATTTCCTCAATAACATTCCATAGCGCTTGCATGATTGAGTGATGAAGAAAAGCGCCAGGATCGTCAACAAATATTACGGCATTTGGCACCGCATATAGTATTGCTCCAAGATAATATAGCACGGTTTTTTCGCCATCAGAGAGGCGGAATGAAGAATATGGCGCATCGCCACCCTCAGCAGTAAAAAGCAGTTTCCCCCCCTCGCGTAGGATTCTATTCTTAGGGAATACATCTTCCCAGCGCATAACCACTTTATCTAACTTAGTTGCAGGAATATCGCACGGAAGATTATTCATCAAAAGTGCCTTATAGGTCATTAAATCAACAAATTCATCATGGAGTAGCAGGAATATTAGCTTGTCAAACTCAGATGAAGCATCAGATTTCATGAAATGGGAAGTAGAAGCCGCCTCATCAAATAGAGCGCTAATAGACCCCACCAAATAATTTTTGTCGGTTTCAGGAAATATTGCTTTCAGTGCTGATAATTTAAACGCTTTAGCGCCACACCCTTCAAGTATTTTTTTACTAAAACGAGTCTTTCCAGCCCCATTAGCACCAATCACAGTAATCTGTCGCACATTGTGTAGAACCTCAGCTTTTGCGCCATCGATTCTTTTCGGAAGTTGTATATCCATAACTCATCAACTATTTGTTCACGTAAATATATGAATTTTTCATCATTGTTGCTACATTCCACATTAATTTTAACCCATAATACTGATTTTTTATATCATGCGAAGGCTCTTTTTTTTACTCATTTCTACTTCATTATTACTATTTTTATAGTATATTTGTCAAATTAACAATTAAAATAAATGCAAATAAAATTTATAAAATTATGAAAAAAGGCACAATCATTTTAATAGGTATAGCAGTCGTAATATTAGTCGCTTTCTTCTCATTTAAAGGTAGTTACAACAGTATGGTTACCCATCAAGAGGGCGTTACTGCTGCTTGGTCGCAAGTCGAGAACGTTTATCAACGTCGCGCCGATTTAATTCCTAATCTTGTTTCAACAGTCAAGGGATATGCTGCTCACGAACAACAAACACTCGAAGGAGTAGTAAACGCTCGCGCTAAAGCAACTCAAATGACTATTGACCCCGAAAATCTTTCGGAAGAAAGTATCAAAAAATATCAAGATGCTCAAGGCGAGCTCGGGCAAGCTCTCGGCAAGCTATTAATGATTACCGAAAACTATCCCGATCTTAAGGCTAATCAAAACTTCCTTGAACTTCAAGCTCAATTAGAGGGCACGGAAAACCGCATAACAGTAGAACGTCAAAAGTTCAACACATCAGCCAAAGAATATAATACTTATATTCGCACGTTCCCTAAAAACCTTATTGCTGGCATGTTTGGATTTGAACGCAAAGCATATTTTGAAGCTCAAGAAGGAGCAGCTACTGCACCTAAAGTAGAATTTTAGATTATGGCACTTACTTCTTTTTTATCAAAACCTCATCAAGCTCTAATAGTTAAAGCTATTGGAGAAGCCGAAAATGCTACATCGGGTGAAATACGAGTCCACATTGAGCCTAAATGCAAGGTCGAAGACCCATATCAACGCGCTATTGCTGTTTTCAACAAACTCAAAATGTATGAGACACAGCAACGTAATGGAGTGCTAATATACATCGCATATAAATCTCATCATTTTGCTATAATAGGCGATCAGGGCATTAATGAAAAGGTGCCAGCTGGATTTTGGGACGAAGAGAAAGAAATTCTCGCAAAACATCTCGCCAGCGGTGATGTGGCAAAGGGATTGTGCCTAATTATAAAGAATATTGGAGAAAATTTAAAGAGCTACTTTCCTCACCTCACAAACGATGTTAACGAACAAAGCAATGAAATCTCTTATGAAGACTAAATATACATTTTTACGCAGCTTTTGTTGCCTATTGCTTATATCATTTACTTGTACAGTAATGGCGCAAGTGCCCGATAAGCCTAATCCACCGAAACTCGTTAATGACTTTGCTGGTATCTTGTCTATGCACGAGATACAAGTGATGGAAGATTCGCTACAAGCATTTTCTAAAAAGACATCTAATCAAATAGTTGTTGTTACATTAAACGATTTTGGAGGAATGGATAAAGCCCAACTTGCTTTTGAAATTGGCGAAAAATGGGGCGTAGGTAATCAAAAATTCAACAACGGTATCGTTATTCTAATAAAGCCAAAAAATAGCACAAGAGGTGAAGCATTTATTGCAACAGGTTATGGACTCGAAGGAGCACTACCCGATGCAGCATGCAAAAGCATCATCGAAAGTGAAATGATTCCTCGATTCAAGAAAAATAACTACTTCGCGGGAATAAGCAACGCATTATCAGTAATAATGCCCATCGCAGCAGGCGAAATCACATTTGCCGACTATAAAGACAAGCAGGACCAAGAATCAATGATATTAGCATTTATACTATTCATCGTAATAATGATTGTAGTTATTATCTTAGCATATTCTAATAAAGGAAAGGACTCAGGAACAATGGGCAGTGGCGGATCCATGATGGCAGCTGGATTTTTCCTCGGAGGAGGTGGCAGAAGCTCAGGCAGTTTCGGAGGCGGAAGTGGTGGCTTTGGAGGCTTCGGCGGAGGCTCCTTCGGTGGCGGAGGCGCAGGAGGTTCCTGGTAATCATCAATCTATCAACTCTCTGCTTTTGAACAAAAAGCTATAAAATATATATCCTATTGTGTAATAGTTACATAATAGGATATTCTTTAAAAAAGAATTAATGAAAAAAGTATTATCCAAGTTTTGGCTATTAACTATTATGTCGATATGGTTTATATCATGCACTTCTGACCGTTCTAACGGTTGGTATTACATCGCCGATGAAGAGAAAGATAGCATTTCAATAACACCCATCGTCACAGTAGCCGATTTTGAAACATTAGAATTAGATTCATCTGTAAACATTCAAAAAGGAGACGTTGTATATCAAATCTGTGGGACAATGAATAAGCAAGCATCAATGAAATGGGCAAAAGCCACAGAAAAACAAATAGGCAAACGTATAGGATTTATCTATAACAACGAGGTTATTTGTGACCCTTATGTAAATTGCAGAATAGAAAATGGTCGCTTTGCAATTTCCACAAATAAAGGATATAATCTCCAGAAACTATATAACGACCTACAGAAAGAGCTGTCTCACCAAAGAAACAGCCCTTTTTTCAGTCTATAATTGTTTACAAAACAACAATTATTATTTTACATTCTGACCTTGCCTATTAGTTTCCTTATTTTCCCGTCAGAGATGGCTGGTGCATGCGCATCTTCGGGAAATGCTATGGCAAAATCACCTTCATTTAAATCAAAATATTGTATAGGTTTATCATCTGATAAAGCACAATCTGTATCATGAACATATTGATGAGTATAGGCTTTTATTTCACTTAGTGGCTTCCAACCTATCACTTCATGACCTTTAAGCAATACATGCACATCAATATAATCTTGATGCATCTCAAGAATTTGTAACGATTTATCTACACCATTTACCAAAACATTATTGATGAAAAGATTATCTCCATCAAGGCTTATACGCCCAAGAGGCATTGATAATAAATTATTTGATTTTATAAAATCAAATAGTTGTTTAAATCGAGGATGTAGTCCTTCTATACGCTCACTATTTATAATTTTAGATACGATCATTTCGTTTTATTAGTTTTTTAATATATTATTGCATATTATCAGTAGTGGGGCGAAGTATTGATAATTGAAGCACAAGCGCAACTGCCACAGCGACTGCAAGGAATGCAAATCCGAGTCCAAGATCTCCACCATCGGTCCACTCACCAAGCACATTAGTAATCATTGCTCCTGCAAATACACCTGTCATATTCATAATACCATAAGCTGTGGCTCGCTGACGTGACGGAATAAATTGGCATAAGATAGGCATATTATTTGCATCAAACATTCCATAGCCTATGCCAAAGCATAATCCTGCTCCTACAACAGCTATCATAGTATGTCCAAGTCCTAATAATAACAGAGCAGGTATCATTAGTCCAAGCCCAATTGCACTTGTATAAATACGACCACGAATATTTACACGCACCCATCTATCCGACATTATTCCACCAATCATAACACCAATAAATGATGAAAAAGCAATAGTAATAGTCGATAGAGGACCTGCTTGCGACATAGGAATACCAAGGCTTTCGGCAAACAATGTAGGAAGCCAATTCTTTGTAGCCCAACCAGGTAATGAAGGCGAAGCAAAATAGAATAGAATCACCCAAAATGCTATGTTTGAGAAAATAAGGCCAAAGCTCTTCAAAATAGATTCTTTAGGCATACGAGATTTATTAATCACTTCTGATTTCTCAGGTTGACTTACACGTTTCTCCCGAAGAAATAGGATAAGAAAAAGAGCATAAGCTGTTCCCACTATTCCAAACCAATGAAAAGTCGTTTGCCACGAAAAAGCAGCTGCCACAGTAGCACCAAATCCACCAACAGCCTGCCCAACATAAAGTCCAGTCATGTGAATACCCACAGCAAGGCTCTTAGATTTTCCAGTGTGATAATCAGCAATTAATGACAATCCAGCAGGGATATACAGAGCCTCACTAACTCCCATTAAAGCACGAAGCCAATATATCTGATTAAAAGTCTCACAATATCCCATTAAGAGAGTTACAAACGACCATACAAAGAGACTCACCACAATTAGCCACTTTCTGCTAATACGATCGGCAATAGCTCCAGCCACAGGACTCATAAGTCCATAAATCCATAGAAATATAGCCATTAATCGTCCAAAATTCACAGCAGATTCCAATTCAGTAATATCAATCTGCATTGACTCACGCATCGTTGAAAGCATCTGCCTATCCATATAATTCAATAATGCCACTACCCACAGTAGCCCCACCACCACCCATGGGTAATACTTATATGCACTCAATTCTCTTTTCATCACTTTATACTCGTTTTATTTTTGTAAATGTGTGCGTTGAGGGTTTTGTCCCTTCATTGGCCATGCCGATTGAGCAAAACCAGTAGCTCCAGTATCAATTCCAAACATAAAAGAATTACCATCTGCATCCTCTGCTGCAACACACACAACGCCACTTGCATTCATTACAGGAGAAGCATAAGACTTAGAACCAATGTTTTTCTTACCATATAAAGTACCATTTCCAGTAACAACATAATAGGTTCCTTTGTCGGTTATAAAATGTACATAACCACGATTGTCAACAAGAGGGACACAATTATTCACATCCTCATCAGTATCAAAATGCCATTTGAGTGTTCCATTGGCATTAATCGCATAAACGCCAGCCGATTTTGCACCAATATTTACTTTTCCTCCAGTAGCATAAACCGTTCCATCTACTCCAAGCACGACTCCACCAAATTGAGTTGAATTTGCAGTTTTATAGCTCCATTTGCTTTTACCATTTGATGCAACTGCCACAATTATACCACAATCCTTTCCTTCGGCAACAGTGTAAACCGTTCCATCAGAACCAATAGTGATATCGGCACCAGTAGTTGCAAAATCGGTGTTATACTGCCAATTCATTGCACTTGATTGAGTGTAACTGTAAAGGCCTTCGGAACCTGTCGAACAGAAATAAATATTACCATTTTTATCAAGCGACATTCCCGATCTCACAGCTATACCAGTAGCAATAGGAGTAGCAATTCCTGTAATTGGATTTAACTTAGCTACTTGAAAAGGTGTATTCGTTAAGTGTCCAACATATATGTTTCCAGCTGCATCAATAGGTAACGTTTCATAATTAAAGTTCCCGTCTAAGCCTAAAGCGTAATGCCATTTTTCACTTCCATTATTTGACACTGCAAACACAACTGATTTACGGGCAGCTCCCGAATTTTTCAAGTCGCGTGCTCCAATATAAATATCACCATTACTTCCAACAGATGGGCTAATAAACACTTGACGTACACCACCATTATCATTAACTTTAGACAACGCAGCACTTGCATCAAACGACCAAACAACAGCACCAGTACTCACATTATATGCTTTTAAGGCACAATCATAAGCTTTATTTAGAGAGTTAGCCCACATATATGCAACTGTGCCATCATTAGACATTGCAGGTGAAACGGTATTATTTATCGAGCCCTGAAGAGGAGTTCTCCATTTAACAACCACCAAATCCATGGGGTCAATAACAACAAGATCTTTTGTAATCTCCGATTCATTACCTTTAGTGTCCTTTATCTTAAGTTTGACAGTAAAGCTACCACTTGTGGTATAAGTCCATTTTGGGTTCTGTATATTAGAAATTGATTTCTCATTTTCTCCGAAATTCCATTCCCATGTCGCTATTGTTGCATCTTTAGCGGGTAATGATTCATCTGTAAATTGTACAGGGCTGTTCATCGCCACTTTTTCTGCAGCAACAGAGAACTTAGCATGTGCCATAGCATCGTAAGGAACTTTCACCTCTATTGATTTTGTGACATTTGCAGCGCGTCCATTATTATCTTTTACCGTTAGCCTTACTACAAATCTTCCAACTTTTTTAAACGTATAAACAGGATTTTGTTCTATTGATACTTCGGTCGTGTTATCTGCATTTTCCGAATCAAAATTCCATTTCCACCCTACAATTTTAGTGTTATTTGTTGGAACCGACTTATCGGTAAATTGAATAGGCTCACCAAGTTCAATAGTTGTTGAACTTGCATCAAATAGCGGCTTTGCAGCTGTATTATACAATGTTTCATCGGGATTACAAGATGTTATAACAAAAAGTGTAATAATTCCCAATAATAAATTACTAAATATTTTTTTCATTTTAATAATTGTTTTAAGGTTATAAATCGATACCATATTTACTTAGTCCGGCTCCTCCTCCGGCGGTATAACCAAAGCTCTTACCGTTCTCAAATTGGGAAATCCAAAATGAATATAAATCCCCATCTTCCACGTAGAATTTGATTTTTATACTTTGATTTTTTAATGATGCCAAGTTCTTATTATTTTTCCATGTGATTTTTGTCTTCGTTGAGTCCCCATTAAATGCTACACAATCATCTTTTGAAAAACCTGTAATAACTGTTCCATTTACATTTAATATTTCGACCTTTAATGTCCCTTTAACATTTGCATTAACATAAAAATGCTCTCCTTTAAACTTGATTTTTTCTGTTAGCAATGTACCAGAACCACTCATTGATGCAAATCCATCACGGCGAAGAGTAGCCATGCCTGTAGTTGTTATTTCGGCATTTTTATCATTTAACTTTCTACCACTCATATAGAAATATAGTTTATCCCCCACAATTATTGGAGAACCAACCACCGACTGAATATTTCCATTATTCCAATCGGTTTTATTATTTCCAACTGCACAAAATGGTGTAAAGTCTTCACGATACCAACTCCAGCCATCTCTACTAAACCCAAGCAAAATCTGATTACGCTTAATAACATTATCCTTAGCACATACATCATTTTCAGGACCCGACCAAACAGAAAACATACCCAACATCACACTTTCATAACCAATGGCATCAAGATTATATATTGCAGGCTTCACCCCAGTATATGATGGGTGAACAGGTTCTGATGAAGACCATGGACCAAACCAAAATTTTTGTAAATCAGCAACAGCATTTGCTGTCCCTTGCTCGGCATCTGGATTTTCAGAATAATCTCGTCCTCTAACTAAATTAGACGCATCTACCCTAACGTTATGTCGCATTGAGAAAGCCCAAACACCACGAAATGGATTGTGAAAAACAGTTGAACGATCGGCAATTGCTTTAGACTCTTTCTGCTCACGCCATGCTTTCCCATCTTGAGATGTAAAATAATGATACTTCCAATTACCTGCACCTCCATAAACATTAAACATTTTATATCTTTGCGACTCGTTTTTGGCCGTTTTGTCAATCCAAATTGTATTGGAATCGCGATTCTTACCTTTTTGAATAATATTTGTTCCAGAAACAATATTGAGAGAAGGTCGTACCCAGTTTATCCCATCATTAGATTCGGCATAACATGTAACAGGATTACCATCGCCATAGGTATTTCCTCCTGCCATGTACCACATCTTAAATTTTCCATCAACTTCGTCAAACCATACCCCATCGCTAAACGGAGCGGCAAAACCACCACCTTTAGTTCCAGACATTTCCCACTCTCTTTCAGGGGAAAGCACTGGATTAGATGAATAGTAATCGGCTTGATGCCACACTCTTTTAAGAGTAGATTCGGCAATCAAGAAATTATCAACAAACAATTGTCGTCCCATAGTTATATCTATGTTAGCCGGCTTGCTTGTTAAATAGCTGGGCGACATTCCATTATAAATATTACTCGATGAGTTATAAGGAGGCCAAGTAGATGGCAACGTTACACCATTATATAATACTCTTGACGTCGGATCAGGCACTGGAACTACAATAGGATCAGGATTAGGAGGAGGTATAGGAGGAGTTGGTTCTCCTCCACCACTATTTTTATTACATGCCATGCACATAGCGATAACAGTAATATATGCTATTGACTTAAATATATTTTTCATTTTTGATTTATATTATCAGGTACATCTACACCACTTGAAGATAATCCTTTTCCACCTCCTGAAGTATACCCACGACTCTCACCACTGTGCCAAGGTGAAATCCAAAAAGAATAAAGGTCACCATTTGTTATATAAAATTTCAATCTAATAATTTTACCTGTTAGTTCTCCTAAATCAGTAATCAGTAATTTTGTTGAATTGGCTTTCTTTATTGCTTTCACTTCTTTTTTAGAGAATCCCTTTATGGCATTTCCCGATGAATCAAGTACTTCAACATACATTTTACCTCTAATATCAGCATTGACAAACAGATATTTCCCATCAAAAGACAAATTTTCAGTAATCAAATATTTCTCCTCTTTTCCTGCACTCTTGGAAATAAAGCCATCACGACGCAATGTTGCAAGCCCAGTTGAAATATAGCTATCCCACATAATTTTATTCAGCCTACGACCACTTGAATAAAAATATAAAGAATCACCTACAATTAATGGTGTACCATTTATTGATTGCATATTACCCCAGTTCCAAGCACCATCTACCTCGTTCACAGCCATAAATGGCTTAAAAGATGGTCTTGAAAAATGGAATCCATCGCGAGAATATCCCAAAAACACTTCATTCTTTTTTTGTATACCTTTCTCGCCACACACATTATTTTCAGGCCCTTGCCACACCGAATATTGCCCAAGCATAATACTCTCATAAGCAATACAATCAAAATTATAAATTCCAGGATTGACTTCAGGAAAATCTGGGTGTCGTGGCTCTTTATCACTTGGAGTAAACCAATATACTATGTTTTTATCCGCTACTCCTTTTCTTGTCCTATGTGCCATAGATACTGCCGTTTCTGCATCAGCAGCTTCTAAGTAACTTCGTGAGCGAGAAGACACATCGGTACTATACCTCATGCTCATGCACCAAACATCACGGAATGGATTGTAGAAAACCGAAGACCTATCATATAAATCTCCCGATTGAGCAACGCCATTAGACCAGTGAATCCCATCACTTGAATACTTCATTATAAATTGCCATCTTTTATCTGTTGGACGACGTTCTACATTAAACATTTTATATCTTTTAGAACCGTCTTTCTCTGTTCTATCAAGCCATATCGTCGCAGCATCTCTATTACAAGTATCCACAATATTAGTTCCAGGATAAATATCTTGCTTTACCTTTTCCCATTTTTTGCCGTCGAGCGATTCAGCATAGCCTGTATAAAATGTTTGTTTACCTCCTTTATGCAACATTCCTGCACCAGCAAGATACCACATTTTAAACTTATTATCCTTTTCGTCATACCAAATTCCATCACTAAATGGAGCAGCATAAGGTGCCCCTTCGATAGTTTCTTCCCATTTTTCTGTCGGTTCAAGAACTGGATTTCCTTTATAGAAAGTTGGCGTATAAACCTTAGTCTCCATGTTAGATTCCGAAATTAAAAAATCATCGACAAATAACTGGCGACCAACATTCACAGGAATTACACTGGGCTTATTTTTCAAATATGGAACTGGCATATCGCCTGCAACCTTGGGCTCCTCATAACGAGGAGGCCATTGTTGCGGCAAGTTTATACCATTATATAGTGTATTCTTATCTTGTGAATATCCAATATTATTACAGCAAAGCATAGCAATACTCATAAGAATAGAAGATTTTATAAATATACTCATTATCATAATAATTAAATATTAATAGCCTGGATTTTGTACTGCAAATGGGTTGGAATCCATTTCTGCAATAGGAATTGGAAGCCATTCGTGTTTATTAATTTTAAACCCTTCATAGTCATTATCAGAGATAAGACGTTTAAAGTTGGAATCCATGCCTTGCAATGTTATAAAACGAGTTGATAAATCACCCCAACGAAGAAGGTCAAAGTAACGATGCCCCTCTAAGGCAAATTCCAATACTCGTTCATCTTTAATATCATTTAAAGTTATAGAACCTTTTGTCGGCATGTTTGCTCGTGTTCTCACTTCATTGTAAGCTTCTGCCGCCGACTTTGTCCCTTGCTTTCCACCCATCAAAACCGATTCAGCATACATTAATAGCACATCTGCATATCTAATATATCTCCAGTTTACACCATGAGCGCGCGGCTGATTATAAATAAATTCTTTTGTTCCACCTCCAACACCATTTAAATTTGTAGGAGTATTATTACGCATTGGTAACGACAAATCAAGTCCTTTTAAGAAGGCCGCTTTATAAGCATGAGTTCTTACATTATTAACTGTTGTAAAATCTCCTTTTGGATAATAATCTTCAAAATGGTATCCTCCTGGTCCTGTAAGTCGTTGTCCTGGACGCAATTTAACCTCTGGCTTTTTATCATTAAAAAGCATGGTAGCAAACATTCTTATATCGGTATATCCATCTTTATCAATCGAATTTACAAAAGCTTTATATAGCCAATCATGAACCACACCTTCATAACCCACACCTGTTCCTGGCAACATGATGCCACGCGTGTCAAATGCTAATCCCGACGTAGCTTGACCAGGATTAAATGCAGTGTTTTCAACATCACCCAAAAATTGTAACTCCAAAATTGATTCATCATTATTTTCATGTGCTACATCAAAATTTTGCGAATATTCTACTAATGTATAGGCCCCATAAGTTCCCTTTATAATTTCATCAAATTCATTGGCTGCTTCACTATAAAATGTTGTCTTATCCTCACCATAGTTTTGCTCAACACCGCTACGATACAAGTAGCACTTCCCTTTTAATGCAGCTGCTGACGCAGCGGTCAATCTACCTATATTTGCACCTGTCCAATATCCTTTATTCGGCAATAACTCTTTAGCACTTTGCAAATCGGAATTAATGAATTCCCATATTTTAGCAGGCGATTCATTTTTACGCGCATAGTCTTGCGCTCCTGTGGGCATGTGGCGGATTGGGGCAAACTGACGATAATTCATTAATAAATAATAATGAGCAAACGCTCTCCAGAAATAAGCTTCTCCTTTATAGGCATTCTTCTGCTTTTGATCTGCAAAGGTTATTTTATCAATATTCTCTAATATGTAACACGCTTGAGAAGCTGTTGAGAAAAGGAGTCCATAAGGTTGCATGATTGTATAAAAACTTGAGTTTAATGAACTACCATACATGCCAACTTTACCATAATCAGAGTTGCTTGACGCCTCATCAGAACGTATTATAATAGCTTTTGATGCCGATGCGCCAAAGCATCTTTGCGTCTGTATATATCCATACATAGTCATTACAGCCGAATTAGCTCCTTGCGGTGTGGTAAAATATTCAGTCATACTTGGCTGATTGGGATTTACCGCCAAATCGTCAAAAACGTCACTGCAGCTCGTCAATAATAAAGCTGAAACTATAAGTGATGTCGTAATTTTAAAATATCTTTTCATAATAGTTTTTTTTAATAGTTAGAAAGTAAGATTAAACCCTAAAGTATATGTTCTTGCATTTGGATAAGAATTTTGATCTATTCCTCTTGAAAATAAGGTATTGGAACTTACTTCGGGATCATATCCCGAGTACTTTGAAAGAGTAAATACATTTTGAACACTTACATAGAATCTTAAACGATCAATCATGACTCTTTTTGAAATATTTTCGGGAAGAGTATAACCAATTTGCATATTCTTTAAACGGAAATAAGAACCATCTTCAATATAAAACTCACTGGGTAAGGAGTTTCCACCTTCATAATTGCTAACCTTTGCAATGGGCACACCTGTAGTCAATTTATCTGGTCTCCATGAGTTCATCACATCTACAACCATATTATTGGCATAGTTGAAGTAATAATCATATTTCTTTGAATTAAATACTTTATTACCATATACACCATTAAAGAAAAGGGTCATGTCAAAATTTTTCCAATTAGCATCAATATTGATACCATAAGAAAATTTTGGAATTGCATTTCCTAATATATATTTATCGTCAGCCGTAATCTTTCCATCGCCATTCTTATCGTTATACGCAAAATTACCTTCGTGGTCAAGCCCATCAATCTTATATCCATAGAATGACCCAATTGCATAACCTGGCATTGTAATAGATGGAGCATCATTAAACTTTGAAGAATAGCCACCCGACGAAATTGGTTGTACGTTATCACCCAAAGCTAAAACTTTGTTTTGAAGAGTTGATAAATTGGCTGATACTCCTAAGTAGAAATCACGTGAGAGTTTCTTTCTATATGTTGCCATAAACTCCCAACCTTTATTTTCAACAGATGCTGTGTTGATATAAGGAGTTTCATTTGACGTGTTTATTTCAAATATTTGTCCTGATGATAAATTTAAATTAATCGTTGCCAACAAATCCACATTCTTTTTATAAAAATAGTTTACACTAAATGTTAAGTCATTGTTTAACGCTCCAAATTCAAGCCCAATATCTACGGTCTTTGAGGTTTCCCACTTTAGCCCTTTAGTTTTTAGGTAGGCTGCTCTTCCATCTACAAAACGTACACCTCCAACAGTATAAGCAATTGGACCAAATGCTATATTATCAAAGTTGTAAGGCTCAAGAAAATTAGCGCCAAGTTCGCCATAAGAAGCAGTGAATTTAAGATGGCTTAAAATGTCGTTTTTAAACCACGATTCATTATGCACATTCCATCCCACAGACACAGCAGGAAAATAACCTACTCTATTATCTTTATGAAATTTAGAAGATTCATCTCTACGCACACTTGCCGATAACATATAGCGACTATTATAATCATAGTTTACGCGAGCGAAAAACGAAAGAAGAGCAAAATTCTTTTCACTTGATGAAATCTTTCCAGTACCATCGTTTACTCCAACAATATTAGAAGCTCCTAAGTCATCAATCGTAGAATAAGATTGACCACGATAAAATTGACGCATCCAGCTGTGTCCCAAAGTTGCATTGATTGTATGACCAGAGAATGTACGATTAAAGTTAATTACATTATCCCAAGTATAATTATATGTTACACCTCTTGATTCACTTAAAGAATTTCTATTATTACCATAGTCAGTGTCGGGTGTCCCATCGGCATTCCATTTAGAATAATATATAGGAGTGTGGGTATATCCATGAGTACCTGTATAGTTACCGCTGAAAGATGTCGTAAATGTTAATCCATCAATAATATTTATCCCAGCATTAAAACCTCCCATAACATCAAACGTCTGTGTATATTGGTCGGTAGCATACAGTCCAGCAAAAGGATGATTTCTACGAGCATTTTCGGTTTCAATATAATAGTCGGGACCCCATGAAGCATATCTACCTAAGTCATCTGTTAAAGGTAGTGTTGGCATTCCAATATTAAATGATGACGTAGGTTTTTTATTACGATAAATTATTGCTAAATTTTCGGAGAAAAATAAACGTCCTTTCTTGAACGATGAATTAGCACGTAGATTATATTTCGTAAAACCTGAATTTAAAGTTAATCCTTTTTGATCAAAGTATCCAAGACTAAATGAATATGTTCCATGCTCACTTCCTCCCGAAATACTTGCATCAGCATTAAATATAGGTGCATTTTGCAACCATTCTTTAGCCCAATCTGTATCAACATTTGGATTCGTTGGATTAACATTCTCTGGAGCTCGTGCAAGACCACTATTATCAGCTACCATATTTGCAAATTCTCTCCACTGCTTTGCATTTAAAAATTTGGGGATATTTGTTACTTGTTGTTGACTATATGCAAAATTTGCTTCAACTTTTACTTTCCCTGCCTTACCATTCTTTGTGGTTATAATCACTACTCCATTTGCAGCTCTTGAGCCATAAATTGCCGCTGCTGCACCATCTTTCATAATATCAATTGATTCAATATCCGATGGGTTTACCGTCGATAACCCTCCATTAGTAAAAACGCCATCGACAATGTATAAAGGCTCTGTTGCTGTCAACGAAGCAGCTCCTCTAATTACTATGTTTACATCGGCTCCAGCAATACCACTTTGTTGCACCACATCAACTCCCGCAGCTCTTCCTTGCAATGCTCCTGCAACATTTGATGAGACTTGCTTAGTTACCTCTTTTGGTGCAACTGATGCTACAGAAGATGACATTGTAGATCTTTTTTGTACACCATAGCCAATTACCACTACCTCGTCGACCACAATAGAATTTTCCTTTAATGTGATGTCGAGGTTTGTCTTGCCTGATACGGCAAATTCTTGAGGCTCATAGCCAATATAACTTACCAATATTTTCCCGTTGTCTTTCACTTTTAAAGCGAATTGCCCGTTTACATCAGTCATGGTGCCATTTGAAGTCGTTCCTACTTCTACTACGGAAGCACCAATCATGGGTTCTCCAGAGGTGTCTTTGACAGTTCCCTGAAGAGCTTTTGTCTGCGCTGAAATACTCATAGAAAACAGCAAGCAGAGAATAGCTAATAATAGATTTTTCATAAGCATGTTTGTTAATAAAAGATTTTTTGATTGTTTATTTTGTTTTTCCTATTGTTCTAATATCGACTTACAGAGTAAGCTACTCTTTATCATCATTCTTGGTATATGGAAAGGTCCTTTAAATATATTCCCTTTTGCTGGTTGTGCTACACTTCCATCGCGATGTAGATAGCCATACCATTCGCCATATTCAGTATCTGGAAGATGACTATACGCCCAATCATTCACCATTTTGTGCATTTCAAGATATTTTTCATCACCACTAATTTTATAGGCATATAATGTTGCAATAATTGCTTCGCATTGTGGCCACCAAAATTTCATATCTTGCGAATAATCTTGAGGTGGAAATCCTTTACAATCTTTAAAGTTAATTATTCCTCCATATTCAGTGTCCCAACCCCATTTCCATGACCAATCAAGAATCTTGAGTGCCAATTCTTCTATCTGCTTGTCTCCATTTGCAGCTTCAAATAAGAACCACGCCGTTTCAATGCAATGGCCTGGGTTGATTGTGCGACCAGCACAAGTGTCTATTAATTCACCATTTGGTCCCACCATTTCAAGCAACGCTTCATATTCCGAATTCAAGAAATAGGTCTCTATTTCTTTGATTGACATTGCTATTTGAAAATCAAGGATAGGCGATGAAATCACTTTCTTTATGATTAAAGCTACATTTATAAGCATCATTGTGAGTGAATGTCCTCGTGCTTCTATCGTCGTCTTTGGCTGAAGAAAACCTGGAGTCATCTGCATCTTTTTTATCGATTGAAATAGCTCCAACGCTTTTTCGGCATAAACCTTATTGCCTGTCGCAAGCGAATATTCAGCCATTGCCATTGCAGCAAAGCATTCCGAAAAAACATATCTGCGTTTCTGTACTGGCGTCCCATCTTCATTTACTGTGAAAAACATATGCCCATCAATATCTATACAGTGACGTTCTATAAAGTCAATACAGTCTTTTGACATCGTTAGAAGTTGCTCATCTTTATTCAAACTATTATAAGCATACGCACAAATAAATGCAAATCGTCCTTGAAACCAAACAGATTTTGTCCTATCCATTAATTCACCTTTTCGGTCGAGACAAGTATAAATACCTCCATTCTCTACATCGAGAGAATGAGTAATCCAAAATGGCATAATATTATTGAACAAATCATTATTATATTGTTCTTGACATTTTAGTAGGTATTGGAATTGAGATTTAGTCATTTTGGGTTATAATTTATTGCATCTTGAAAAGAAATCAATAGATTCAAGCTCTTTCTTCATTGAAACCTCCTCTGCATCAGTCATGTTGCGAAATGGTGTGCGATTTTTACCTAAATCAAGACCTATAAGTTTCATTATACGTTTGCCTCCTACAATATTTCCACGATAATTGCATATTACATTTATTACTGCCTGAGCAAAGTTTTGTCTTTCTCTTGCAGTTTCTAAATCACCTTTTTCCCAGGCACTTATTATACCCACAAGTTCACGACCATTGTAATTTGTAGTTCCTCCTATGCCACCTTGTGCTCCTCCTAATGCGAGGCTGGGTAGAATAGTTTCATCTTGACCATGCAACATATCGAATTTCCCATTCTTATACATTCTACACTGATTATATTCATAGAGACTCTCGTATGTGTATTTAATACCAGCAAAATTAGGGATGCGATTTTCTACTGCTTTTAAAAGATCAATCATTGGTAAAAAAGCACCATTAAATGCAGGTATATGATAATAATAAAATGGTAGAGATGGTGCTCCAGAAGCTATTTCAGCACAATATTCTGCAAGCTCTTCAATCCTTCCTATTTTTGGAAAAGGAGGAGCCATTGCCCCAATACCCCATGCACCTATTTTCTGTGCATGTTCTGCAAGAGCCTTGCTCTCTTTTACACAGCAACTTCCCACATGTACTATTATCTTAAAATCTTTAGGCGACACTGCCACCCATTTCTCAGCTAACATCATTCTTTCTTCAGGTGTAAGCATGTACCCTTCACCCGATGATCCATTGATAAAAACACCCTTTAGCCCATTAGCTTTAAGCATATGCGCATATTGTTCAATTGGTTCAAGATTTACTTCTCCATTTTCATAAAATGGAGTGAATGGAGCATCGATAAGTCCTTTAATTTTTTCCATAATTTTGTATTACTTATTAGTTCGGTTAATGTTTTAATTACTACATAATAGTAAAATTAGATGCCACAAATATATATGTATTATTTAATAAATACTACATATTATGTCTTAAAATGAATAATTTAACATTATTTGTGCAAATGGGCTCTGTATTCGTCAGTTATGAGCGTTTATTTCACATAAATTTTAAGTGAGAGCAACAATCATTCAGGCTAATACTTATATTATGTAGTATCTATTAAAATAATAAGATTGATTTAATAGTGCGTAATTTTATGCGATGACAACAATTATACGTATATTTGTACAACTTAAAAAAGGTATCTTTTATATGCAAAAAGAGCAAATGGAAAATAAAAAAATTGAGGAACCAAAAGATTCAACACTTGTTGAACAGACACAGAATAAGATTCTTGAATATATTTCCGAAAACCACTATGAATTTAATTCTGTATTACCAAAGGAGAGTGAATTAGCCGAGATTCTTGGCGTTAGCCGTGTTGTTATTAGAGAAGCATATAGTGGCCTCCGCGTATTAGGATTTCTTGAAACAAAAAGAAAAAAGGGCACCATCTTCGTCGCTCCTAAGGTATTCAATATACTTAAATTTGTAATGCTTTCAGGTTTTATGGACAAGCAATCTATGAAAGACATGTATGAGTTAAGATTAATGTTAGAAATTGGCATGTCGGATTATGTTGTACCTAAAGTTACCGATAGCAAAATCGAAAAACTACAAAAAATAGTTGACCGAGAAGAAGAAGCAACAACATCAGAAGACTTAAGATTAATTGATATTAAATTTCACAGCGCATTATATGAAATGTCGAGCAATAGAAGCTTACTATATTTTCAGAACATCTTAAGTAAACTATTTTATCTCTACACACCCCGGTCGGCCGACTGGAAAGCGCATGAGATGATGACACATCGCACACTACTGGAAATACTCAAAAAAAAGAACCCAGAGCTATTTCGCGCTGCAATGCGCATCCACTTAGAAAACCAATTTAAAAATCAGGAACGCAATCTATCTTATATAAAAAAGTAGAATAGCCATTGATTAAATGGCGCTGTACCTCCGAGCAGAATCGAACTGCTATCTAAAGTTTAGGAAACTTCTATTCTATCCGTTGAACTACGAAGGCTCTTTTTCGTGGTGCAAATTTACTATTATTATTGCGCACCACAAAATTATGTAATAACCAATGACAAAATTCTTATTACTTTTTATCGAAATAGCTGCTTAAGTATTTCTGGCGACTTAAGTGAGCTTAATGTCGTATTATGCAACTCATAATATTTAAGCATCAAGTCCAGAACATCATTTCGTTGCTCTCTGCTAAACTTAAAGTGATGAAGATTACTGAAACTTATGCGCGAAAGCATCATTATAACCTTAGCATCATCAGGCTTTAGCCCATGACTATGAGCTGGCATCATAGGCGTAAAATCGCCATTAAGCATATCAAACCAATAGCCATCACAATACACCTCTATATTAGGTTGGACACCCAAATAAGAGCCCAAATGATACAAAAAACATATATGAAAATTACTCGTTCCCATCTTTATCTCATCAAGCAACCTAACTGCCGTCGACACATATCTAAAAAGCCCCAAATTCTGCTCGCTACCATTTAACACCTTTCCAAGCAGTTCCGTAATAAACATCACAATCGCATTCTTTACTGGATCGGAATAGAGAGAACTAAATGGATAAACTAATCGCACATCTCTAAAACCATAGATTTCTCGACCAGGCAATATATTAGCTTCAAATTCAATGTGAGACAATGGCATAAAATGAGCATTACGCATCTTAGCAACTTTTCCACCACCTTGCGGCAAGAAAAATGACATATTCCCATAAGTATCCGTAAAAATCTTCACAATAGAATTTTTATCACTATACTTTATGCTCTGCAATACAATCCCTCTCAACTTTTCTATCATATATATTTTTTATGCGCACAAATCCAAATTACTACAAATTTACACTTTATTTACTTCCAAAATCAAAAAAATGCGCCCTTTTTAGAAAAATATCGCCCTTTACTTTCGTTTTATTATAGACTTTTTTGTGAATTCAATTTTTTGTCCTATATTTGCACTCGCTTTCAGAATAAAGCACTTTTGGCCCATTCGTCTATCGGTTAGGACGCAAGATTTTCATTCTTGAAAGAGCAGTTCGATTCTGCTATGGGCTACTAACTTAAGCAATTTTTTAAACAAGGTTTTTTTTATAATGGCAAACCACAAATCATCAATCAAAAGAATTCGTCAAACTGAGTCTAAGAGACTTCGTAACCGTTACTATGCTAAGACTATGCGTACCGCTGTACGTCGCCTTCGCACATTAACAGACAAAGCTGAAGCTACAACTACTTTTAATAAGGTAAGCGCTATGCTCGACAAACTTGCTAACAAGAATGTCATTTCTAAGAACAAAGCTGCAAATCTTAAAAGCAAGATCGCTCGTCACATTAATAAGCTCGCTGCTTAATTAAATCGACAGCAATCGCTCACCATTAAGTAGAGCTAAAGATATTTTTTGGCCCATTCGTCTATCGGTTAGGACGCAAGATTTTCATTCTTGAAAGAGCAGTTCGATTCTGCTATGGGCTACGAGGCGTTAGGTACTTCACTTAACGCTTTTATTACGTGAACTCACGTATTAGCCAAAACCCCAAAATAGCCTCACAACAGAACAATAATTAACCAGCTATAAGTCAACCTATATATGAAACCAAACAATCACATATTATCATTAATAATATTCTTTATATCTATATTTTTGTGCAGTTGTTCAAAAGAAAGCACAACACCCGACACACCAAAGCCACCAATTAAAAAATCAGCATTTGCCAAAGGTGCCGACGTAAGCTGGATTACTGAATTAGAAAGTAAAGGTATCAAATTTTATGATTTTGACAGGAAAGAAAAAGAATGCATGGACTTGCTAAAAAGTTGTGGTATAAATTCTATTAGACTTCGCGTGTGGGTAAACCCAGTTGACAAGTGGAACAACATCGATGATGTGATGATTAAAGCTCGTCGCGCTAATAAACTCGGATTACGCATAATGATAGACTTTCATTACAGCGACTCATGGGCTGATCCCGGAAAGCAAGTAACACCTAAAGCTTGGGAAAAATACGGAATAGAAGACCTAAAAAAAGCCGTGTATAATCACACAGCCGAATTAATGAGCAAACTTAAAGCCTCTAATATAGAACCAGAATGGGTACAAGTTGGTAACGAAACTCGTGGTGGTATGCTTTATCCTCTCGGAGCTTATAAAAATGGTAAAAATTACACCGACCTCACAAATGCAGGATATAACGCCGTAAAAGCAACATTTCCAAAATCGAAAGTAATAGTTCATATTGATAGTGGTGATAATATATATCTATACGAAACAATCTTCAACACCCTAAAGACCTACGGTGGCAAATACGACATGATAGGCATGTCCCTTTATCCAGAAGTTGCAACATGGAAGTCGATGAGCGATAAATGTATTGCTAATATTAAAGCACTTAGTGCAACTTATGGGAAAGACGTAATGATATGTGAAGTAGGCATGAGCTGGGATCAAGCCGAAGCATGCAAGCAATTTCTATCCTATTTAATTGAGCAATCAAAGAATAACACCAATGGAAAATGCGCAGGCATTTTTTATTGGGAACCAGAATCCGAACCACAATACAACGGCTACACAAAAGGTTGTTTTGCCAAAGGAACACCAACAATAGCACTCGACCCTTTTTCTATCAGATAAAAGTTTTAGCGGACAGCAATAAATTAAAATGACAAAATAGTTCCAATGCCTGCCAAAAGCGGGTTTGTATACTACAAAATAGCAAATTTTAGCAGAGCCTTAACCTACTGCAACATAGTGACTAAGGCTATGTTTTTCACCTTAAAGTGTCAAAGATGAGATGTTAATATATTGCAAGACAACTCTTCTTGCGCAACTTTGAGAAGCAACGCATCTTCGTCGCGCTTGTAATAAG
>JAVWYO010000015.1:0-1406 GCA_036661515.1 Muribaculaceae bacterium
TATCTGCATTAAGCAGGCCAAGACAATCAACTACAAAGAATTTTGAAGGAATAGCAGCATCAAGAAGATTCTTACGTGACTCCCAAGCATTTATTACTGGTTGAGATGCACTCCAAACGCAATTTTGTGTACCAGAACCTCCATCAAAATTATAACGTGGTTCATTACCAAACCAAGCTCCATAAAGTAGGTCTCCAGAACGCCATTGTGCTATTGCTGCATCTGCGGCTTCAATAATTTGTTGGCAAACAGCTCCTGAATGATCTATATTTGGAATATTACGCAATAATAGACGTGCCTTGATAGCATATACAAGACCTTTCCATTTATTTAAATCTCCTGCATATACACGATCTTGAACTATTGTTATTTTCTGATTACGTGGACTTTCGGTGATTGCCTTATCGTTATACATTTTTAATAAATCCTCTATTTCCTTAAACATCCAAGCATATATTGATGCTTGTGTATCATAGCGTGGAGAATTTGATAGATAGGCTTGTGATCGAGGCATGTCGCCAAAAGCATCAGTTGCTAATTGGGTAGAAAGCAACTTAATTGTACGTCCTATTAGTTCATAATTAGGTGAACTAATCTTTTTTGAGTTTTTTATTAAGTTATTTACATTAACACCTACATCATAGAAGTGGCGACGCCATTGTGGGTGACGGTTCATTGTTAAGAACTCCCACTCACTCTTGTATGAATAAGCACTAATAGAACTTTTACCCGCAGTGGTTAGACATTGTGAAAGATAAATATTATATTCAGCATGGTCATACACCATTTGTTGCGCATAAAATACTACAACAGGCAGACCTGTTTCAGCCGTGATTTCATGAGCTTTATCTGGATTAACGTTGTCATCAAGAATATCGACGCAACTCACCGTCATTAAGCCAAGAAACAAAGAAAGAACGGTTAATTTTATTTTGTTCATAATCGATTTTTTAGAAAGTTGCATTTATTGAAAAGTTAAAACTTCTTGTTTGTGGAACGCCATAATTGTCAATACCACCTGCTCCAGTACCGCCTGCTGTTCCTGCAGAAATCTGAGGATCTGACCCCGAATATTTTGTTAACAAAAATAAGTTACGACCTGTTACTGTCGCTTTAAGCCCTTTTACTGGACAACCTTTTGCAAGCATTTTGCTGAAATCATAAGCAACTGTTACATAGCTTAGACGTATATATGAGCCATCTTCAATAAAGTTACTTGCTACTTCTGTGTAATATCTACCTATTGTGTTTTGGTCAAGAATTATTGGAGTTGTGTTTGGCTTATATGTTCCATCAGGTTGTGCTACAACACCTTTAAATATCATTTCACGGTTGCGATATTTTGAGTATAGGTGATGTTGACCATTTCCTAATAATCCACGTCCTGTAAGATTTACTACATCGCC
>JAVWYO010000015.1:1506-30546 GCA_036661515.1 Muribaculaceae bacterium
GCTGTCCAAGAAAAATCTTTAGACTGCATGATGTCTTGATTTAAAGAAATCTCCATACCTGAGTTCTCTACCTTTCCCTCATTACGAGTTTGAAGAATTGTACCCGATGCTGGTGATACACGAACACTCACAATTTGATTATCAACAGTAGTTGAATAATATGCAAGGTCAAGTCGTGTCTTTGAATTAAAGAAACGTAAATCGGCTCCTATTTCCCATGAGCTTGTCATTTCGGGCTCAAGAGTGATAGCACGAGAAGTCGTTGGGTCGATACCCCAACCACCATCAGGGAATGTAGGCCATTGTTTATATGTATCTGTAAATAGATATGCTGGTGCATCTTTACCTACTTTTGCCCAGTTTCCACGTAACTTACCATAAGAGAACCAGTTGTTTTGCAAATGGAATAATTCAGAGAATATAAGACCACCAGTCACTGAAGGATAGAAATATGTAGTTTGTTTAGCTTGAATAAGTGTTGAAGAACCATCATAACGACCTGTTACTGATAATTGAGCCATACCCTTATAGTCAAATCTTAATTCACCAAAGTAGCCATATTTGTTGTACTTTCTGTGATATAAATACATGTTATCATTCTTAAACGTATCAGGATCGATATTGGTAAAACTATAAAAGTCGCCTTCAAGTTGGAACCCTTGTCCTGCCATTTGAGCTTCATAAGAGCGATTTTGCTTATATTCACCACCCACCAATATATTAAAGTTGAAATCATCAGCAAGTGTATATTGATATGTTGCAAGTGCTTGAGCTGTTAGCTGTTCGCTTCGTGATGGTTGAAAATTAAAATTACCATAACGACTTTCGTTCTTCGTTACTTCATCGCTCGTTGGGTCATCAAAATCTGATGCCTTAAAGCGTTGAACTGTTGCGCCTTCGTATGATGAAAAGCCTTTATCATAACCTACTTTTCCAGTAAAAGTAAGATTCTTTATTGGTTCATAAGATACCGAACCATTAATCATAATACGAGTGCTTTCGCTCAATGATTTATCTTTGTAACGTCCATAGTATGGTGATGATGTAGCATTTACTTTTTCTCCATCGGTCAATGCGTCCCAATTATCATAGCGGTTACTCCAATTAGGTAGCCCATCTACTGTTTGATAATCGGCCATGTTCTTATTGATTGCCCAGCCATAAACTGTTGACATATCACTTGAACCAAAGCCACGTGCCTGAGTATCAACAATATTTGCCGACAATAAAACCTTAACTTGTTTTGATGGTGTAAACGAACCCTTTACAAAAACATTCAATTGATTTTTGTAATCATTAGGAACAACACCTTTATTATTCATATATCCAGCTGAAGCGTATGCTTGGAATTTCTCATTACCACCTGAAAGTGATACATCATACTTCTGCATAAAGCCTGTGCCTAAAAATTCACCAACGTTATCGTAGATTTTATCATCTTTAGTTAGATATGGTCCCCAGCCTCCTGTGGCATTTTCTTTATAAAACCCCTTAGAACCTCCAGCAAACGTGTTTTGTATTTTAGGGACTCTCACTGAATTTGAAATTTCCCAACCACCGCTTGCGGTTACTTGTACTTTCCCATCTTTACCACCTTTGGTCGTAATCATAATTACACCATTGGCAGCCTCTTGTCCATAAAGTGCTGATGCAGCTGCACCTTTCAATACGGTCATATTTTCGATATCATTAGGATTGATATCTGAAAGTGAGGAACCCTTTCCACGTATAGCAATTCCATCGACAATCATCAATGGTTCATTACTTTGTGAAGAGTTAACTGAAGAGATTGCACGAATTATCACCTGTGAAGATGAGTTTGGTGAACCGCCATTCATTGAAACTTGAAGTCCTGCTACTTTACCTTGTAAACTATTTACAAAGTTAGAAGAACTACCTGCTGATACTTGATCAGAATCCAATGATTGAACTGCGAAGTTTAGTTTCTTTTTCTCTTGAGTTTGCCCCATTGCGGTAACTACAACCTCATCTAATACCGTAGAATTTCCTTTCATCACTACGTTTAGAGTAGTTTTTGTTCCTACATTTACCGACAGTGGATTCATACCCACATAACTGAAGCTTAAGACATCATTATCTTTAACCTCAATTGAATAATTCCCATCGAAGTCAGTAGCTGAACCGCGATTAGTCCCCTGCACCATGACCGTAGCACCTATAATAGGCTGCTTGTCTTCGGCAGAAGTAACTACTCCACTAATAGTACGAGCAAAGCCCACTACCGAAAATAGGGAAAATAACAGAAGCAATAGCTGTTTTCTCATAATTACTTTAATTTGTTTATATTCAAGGTTGTTTTCACCATAAAATTTTAATTCTGTTCTACCGATAATTATTATATTTAAGAAGAACTTTAGTTGTTGTTATAATAAATGTTTAGCTTATCACATAGCGTATTAATTAGCAAAACCCACCCATTATATTTGTTATCTGAGTGGCAAGATTACGCATTAAATACTTATTTTTAAGCATATTAACCTACGCTCCTAAATACTCCTACATCGGCTTATGCACACTTGTTCTGTACAAATCTAATACATTCTTTTTAAATAAGGGATATATATTACATAGTATTTTAGTTCGTTTTAGTATATTTTATATTTAGCTACATATTTTTATTTTAATTAGCACATTTACACTTTTTATCTTAATGTGTTAATCACATAATGCAAAATATACCTTTTGCCACATCATTCATGCTATATACAACAAGAGCGACACATAAATTGCATCGCTCTTGTAGATATTTGAGGGAGGTGATTATTACCTCTTTATTAGTTTATGCGTAGTGGCTGCCGTGGCGGTTACTACTTTTACTATATAATTTCCTGTGGCAAGATTTGATACATCAATGCTATTTGTGCCCTCTACTGAGACCACTAATGCTCCAGTCATTGAATAGACATTCACGCTCTCCACATTATCAGAATTTACTGTGAATGTATCAGTTGTGGGATTAGGATAGATTGAAACTTTTTCACCTACGCCATCGGTTATTACATCTTCAACACCACTTGCATCTTTCATATTGCTAATCACAACATATCCATTTGCTGGCACTGTTATAGTACCTACCGACGAATTAAATGAAGGATTAGTATTATAGGTCTTACTATTTATATAATATGTACCACCAACATTAGTAAATGAGTAATTAAATGTCCTATCTGCGGTAAATGGATTATAGGCAACTATTAATTGTTTACCTGTCGTGTTATTACGAGTTGTAATAAAACGTCCATTATCCCAATCACTTGCACCCCAATAAAATTCAGCAGCTTGCGAGAATAAATCGGGATTACTCTTCCTTATATTTAGTAATTCAGCATAGGAATTATGAAGTCCTTTTTTAAATTCATTATCAAGATATTCCCAATGAGTGGGTTTATTACTCGTACGGCCACCTTCATCAATCGAAACATCATAGCCAAATTCGCCAAATTGCCATATCATCTTAGGACCAGGCACAAGCACTGTCATCGCAGCATTTGCTCCAAGACGGCGCATGCTCATTTCTACGTTACCTTTAATTCCTACATTACCAAATTCTTTTTGCTTAAATGCGGCACGCTCTTTATCATGACTCTCCATATAGCCAACTGTGCTACCAAATGGACGGCCTTCATCACCAGGACACATTCCAAGGAATGAACGTTTGTTTCCCATTGCTGTTTCACAATAGTTATCATTCATCTCCCTCCAACACATCGCTCCATTATTGCCATAGTTGTTTTCTTCACTTCGGTCAACAAATGCTTCTAATATAGGATAAGCATTAGGATTTACTGAGCGCATCGCTGCAATATATTTATTGATTATGTCAACACGCGATTGGTTATATTTATTACCATCTTTAGCACTACCATAGCTATTAGATGCGCCAAGTCCTTTAACAAGGTCAAAACGATAGCCATCAACTTTATATTCCTTTAGCCAATACTTAAGTACATCACAAAAATGATTTTGTACTTCTACATTTTCTTGTTTCCAGTCATTACCTACACTAAAATCGTGTGGAGCAACTGCATTCTGGAATGGACTATCAACCGCTGGGCAATTATTTGCTGCATCCCAATACATCTTACACCAAGGGTGCTGTCCCCATGATTGATTAAACACAACATCAAGTATCACTGCAATGCCACGTTTATGACATTCGTCAACAAAGCGTTTGTAATCATTTTTTGTTCCATAAGCCTTATCGGGAGCAAAATAGAAGTTAGGATTATAGCCCCAAGATTCATTTCCATCAAATTCTTGAATTGGCATCAACTCTATTGCATTGATTCCAAGACCTTGAAGATAGTCGAGCTTGTCAATAGCAGCATTCACACTGCGAGTATCAGTAAAATCGCGGAACAGCAGTTCATATATCATCAATTGGTCTTTTGAGGGAGCCTTGAAATCAGCAACTTGCCAATCATATTTTGTCTCATTACCTTGAAATACTGATATGATAAAGTTTCCAAGATTCACTGGGAATGGCTTAAGATTAGGATAAATAACAGAATTTTTATTTATATATTTATCACTCCAAGGGTCAAGAATAAGTTTTGAATAAGGGTCTGCAATATTAAGATTGTCATCAACCAAAAAATAGTAGCCATATTCCTTATTCATATCAAGTCCAGGAACTGTTACCCAGAAATATTTGTCACCTTGATAATTCATAAGATTAGCATTCATGGGCTTATAGTTATTCCATTCACCCATAAGCATTACATTCGTTTTATTAGGAGCATATAGACAAAATGTTACTGTCCCATCGGGATTAACTGTAGTACCATTTAATAACGTGCCAGAGAATGCTACGGATTGCGACTCACCACGATGACACAATGAAACACTCTTAGTCACTGTCTCAGCACCATTCTTTGCAACTGCAATCACATCATAGTCACCCTTTGGAAACGTATAAGAGGAAACAAGAGAAGTTGCATTATCAACTTGCGCAATAGGGGCGCTTTCGGTTGAATTGATATACATCTTTAGATTACAAGCAACAGTAGATGATGCCGTAAATCTAACTGTACTATTATTGTCAGTTATTATACTTCCTCCTGCATCACTCGTTAGATTGAGCGCAAGCCCATCGGCATGAACTTCAATAAATATATCTCCACCATCGGCGGCTTTACCCTCTTTTGTCCCATCAGCATTGCGAAATACAAAAGCTAACTTTGTAACGACTTCAGTAGGGTCAGTTATTCCATAATAAGCGCGAATATCACCAATCGTTAGCTTCCACTTATTAGTACCAGCCAATTTTAATTTATATTTGGTATCATTATCAAGCCACGTTGGAGCATACTTCCAATCGGCATCGCTTGTACTTTTATTGGTAATTACACCCGTGTGAGCATATATTCCAGCCACTCCAGCTAAGCCAGCGTTACCCTCCTTAGCATAGAATGTTACTACGACATTAGGACTTCCTTCTTGTAAAATTGCGGGAACTGTTGTCACTACTTCTGCATAAAGTGCCGAAGTACACAACATACATACCAGCAACAAAAATGATTGTAATTTTCTCATTTCAAATTGTTTTGGTGATTATAGGTTTTATTAATTTATAGGTTCAAAAATGCTTCATGATATCCTTGTCTATTCTAAAACAAAAGAATAGACAATTTTTTCATGAAGCAAATATAAGCACTTAACTGTTTGCCACAAAATATTTTCGCATAAAACTACTGCAAGAAAATTAAAAACAGTTTATCAATCATATAATACGACTCTTCGTATCATCTGCCACACCAACACAACCGACACTGCAAGCAAGCTGAAATATTTAAGAATCTCACCAACTGTTATTGCACTAACATTAAGACCTCTTACAAATTGTGCCCAATAACACACACAGATAATGCCACATATAGCATAAGCCACATATTCTATCCACGCATAGTTACGCTTTTTATCAGGCAATCGATTCATCACCTTGCGCGTAAACCATTCATCTTTGCCTGCCTGAGGAAGCTCCTTTTTCAGATATTCCTTCAAATAAGTATCATTATTATCTTCCATATATTATTATATCAACTTACGGGTTTTAATACTTTCGCCATTTTATTTTTTGCTCTCGACAAGTGCGATTTTATGGTCCCTTCGGGAAGACCTGTTATCTCACCTATCTTTTTCAGTGGCTGGTCATCAATAAAGAAAAGAGTCACTACCGTTCGCTCTATTTTACTCAACACACGCATGCTCATCCACACATCGATTTGAGAATCTTTACTTTCCACTTCATTAGAAAGTGCATCGGGAGGCATAAAGTCATCTTCCATTATCGTCTCGCGCCTTCGTCTTAGCCATGTGTAATATTCATTATAAGCAATCCGATAAAGCCACGTTTTAAATTTTGAAATACCTTTAAAACTACGGATATTAAGATATGCCTTAATAAATGTTTCTTGCGCTAAGTCATTGCTAAGCTCATAATCTCCAAGAGTGAGATTTAGAAAAAAACGTCGTATTCCCGATTGATACTCCTCGACCAATACCCCAAATGCGTTTCTATCATCAAACAGAACGCATTGAGATATTAGTTTCAGCTCTTCAATCTTACTCAGCATAATCTATTGTGGATTATCACATGAGTTTTTGTCACACTTCTTTTCATCTTCAGGGATTGGAGGAGGCACAATCGGCGACTCAGGCTGTGCTGGCTCCGAATACTGCTGCCTATTCTTATTATCAAGTTTTGCCAATTGCAATTTACTAATCCCTATAATAAGTATTATAGAACAAAGCCCAAACATAGGCATCGCATCACAAAACAAGAAAAAAAGACATGTTCCAACACCCACCGCAATCCATTTTATAGCATTATCATAAGTAGCACGATAGCTTACTGATGCTGGATTCCCTGAATACGCTTTAACCTTATCATAAAAAAGATATTCGGGCAATTCATAACCATTTTCTATCGCTTTTTCTATCAACTTATATTTCGCCCTGCGACGCATATACCCCATTACTAAGCATATTAATACTATTAAAAATATAGCAATAAATGGAGAAACTATTGCCACGATAGCAACCGACAGCTCACTATCATTGTCATCAGAATCATAAAAAGTAAACGAAGATGAACTACTATCAGCTTTATCTGCTTTTACAGATAACACAGTATCTGATAAGATAGCATTGACCGAGTCAACTATCTCACTCTTCGACACCGAATCAACTCGATTTACTATTTGCTTCACTCTATTTTGTATTGGACTTGCAAATCCAACATTTATCGTCATTACAGCGATAACAATTGCACAAATGATTTTTCTCATTATTATATGTATTTATTTCTCTAAATTAGTTCAAAAGACTTTTTAATACCCTGTTTATCTATTTGACGTACTAAGTACAGCAAAAGGTTGCAATCATTCACAAAATTAATCAAATACAAATATAAAATTAATTATAATGCAATTCCTTTAAATAAACAAAAAGATATACTACATTTGCATAACAGTCCCGCTTAACCTATTTATGTACACATGGATAATCAACCCGACATAGAATCTTTCATTTTAGGCGACAAAAAAGCATTTGAGTCACTCTACAACATCTATGTCGGAAAAATTTTCAATTACATAAATTCATTTATCTATAATCAAGACCTCGCGAAAGACATCACTCAAAATACATTTCTTCAATTATGGAATTCACGAGCAAATATTGACATAAACGGAAATATTGAAGGATACATATATTCTATTGCAAGAAATATTCTATTCCGAGAAATACGCCGCCTAAATATTTTCAACAATTATGCTACGCGCATTCAAGAAGAAATGAACGAAGAAGAAGAACCTCAAATAGTGGAGCAGCTCTCACGTGAAATGATTGAAAGGCAAATACTTTCATTATTAGTAGAACTTCCCGAAGCGCGTCGCAAAATATTCTTAATGAGATGGAGCAATGGCTTATCTAATAAGGAAATAGCCGAAAAACTATCTATTTCCGAAAAAACAGTTTCTACGCAAATTCATCGTGCAGTCCATTTTTTAAAATCAAAATTAGGATAAATATTAAAAATATTTCGTTTTTCTGTAATCCTTTTGCAAGAGTTGTGGATATATAATATAAACAGGCTCGAAATATGGAGAGAAAACGCTTAAAATATCTAATAACAAATTTATTCGCAGGACCATCTACGATTTCAGAACGTGCCGACGTTGCTAAATGGTTGGACTCTGACGATGCTGAATGCGATAGTAGCGACGCTTGGGAAAACGCCTCTAATGATATTGAGAGCTCGCTCAAAAATGAAATATGGAACAATATACAACCTCAAATAAAGGCCACAAAGCCTGCACCAGTAACACAACCTTCCAAATATTTCTCTTATCGCTATCTTAAAGTTGCTGCTTTAATTGCAGTAATTTTATGTTCTACATTTACTCTTTATATGCTATTCAATAACATTATAAGGCACAATGCAAGTGCGGGAGAAAATATTTATTGTTTTGAAGTAAAAGCAGGTGAAAAAGGGAGCATGCGCCTTTCTGATGGTACAATGGTGCATCTTAACTCAGCATCTAAAATATCATTTGCTGGAGATTATAATTCCGAAAATAGAATCGTAAATCTTGAAGGTGAAGCATATTTTGATGTAGCAAAAAATCCTAACAAGAAATTTATTGTATCCTGTAATGGATTAGAAGTTGAGGCGTTAGGAACGGAATTTAATGTCAAAGCCTACCCATCTGATAGTATAATAACAACATCTCTTGCGCAAGGAAAAGTGAAAGTTTCCAGCAAAGAACAATGCGTTACTCTACTTCCTAATGATGTTGCTACTTATAATCTTAAACGACACACCATTAAAGCATCAACGATTGATGATATTTCAATTGCAAATTATTGGAGGTCGGGACAACTCGTTTTCAACTCAGAGCCTCTTTCTTCAATTGCTAAAACCATAGAAAGAATGTACGGCGTAAAAATAAATATTAAAGACGCTAAACTGAAAGAAATGAGATTTACTGGTACTATCCAGAATAGCTCTTTAAACAATGTAATGCACGTTATTAGCCTTAGTTATCCGCTTTCATACTCAATTAATGATTCTGTGATAACGATTTTAGCTAATGACAATAAAATCAAACTTAGAATTTAAAAAATTAATCAGCCATAATTAAGCCAATGAAAAAATTTAATTTAAGTGCGCTCAAACTTTTGAGCCTATTAGTTCTAATATTTATTGCCTGCCCAGCAAATGCTCAGTACTCAATAAATATTGAGAACAAGACAATTGCTCAAGCAATTAAGGTCATAGAGGGGAACACTGGGTATAAATTCTTTTATGCCGAGAATTTACAAGACCTCACTAAAAGAGTTAGTTTCAAGACAGTGAATAAATCGATTGAAAACACTCTTGATAACCTTTTTGATAACACACGTATTGCTTATCAAATTAGGAGTCAAAAACAGATTGTCTTATCTCAAAAGGCAACTAAAACGGCTAACGTTAATTCTCATTCTAATCAACCTGATGGAACGTTCACTATCAAAGGGTCGGTTAAGGGTAGCGATGGCGAGCCATTAGTTGGTGTTACGGTAATGTCCGAGAACAACAAAGTTGGTGTTTCTACTGACGTTGATGGTAATTATGAGTTACAACTAACAAAACCTACTACGTTGACTTACACCTATATTGGTTACACTCCCGTAAAATATAAGGTAAATAGGTCAGAGAACAAAGATGTCACTTTAAAAGATTCCGACATCCTTCTTAATGATGTTGTAGTTGTCGGATATGGAACTCAAAAGAAAGTAAACCTTACTGGTGCTGTACAAAGCATAAACAGTGATGAAATTCTTAGGCGTAACGTGTCATCGGGTTCGGCTGCATTGCAAGGACTTGTTCCTGGTTTGACAGCGGTGCAATCCTCTGGTCAACCAGGTGCCGATAATGCGTCTATTAAGATTCGAGGGTTAGGCTCTTTAAATTCCTCAACATCGCCTTTAATATTAATTGATGGCGTTGAAGGTGATATGAACCGTATCGACCTAAATGCCGTTGAATCTATCACAGTTCTAAAAGATGCTGCGTCTGCTTCAATATATGGATCACGCGCTTCAAATGGTGTAATATTAGTTACTACTAAACGAGGTAACGAGGGGAAAGTAAAAATATCGTTTAATGGATATGCTGGTTTCAACAAGCCTACCACCCTACCCGAACCTACAAGTGCCATAGAATATATGCAAGCGGCCGATGTGGCTCGGGTTAATGCTAATCAAGATCCTCTGTACACCGAAACCATTAAGATCTATCAAAATGGTGGTGTTGACAATATAAATTATTACGACACCGATTGGAGAAAACATGTAATAAAGGAAAGCGCAATGGTACAGAATTATTCACTCGGTGTGAGTGGGGGTAATGACATCATCAAGCTATATGCTAATGCTGGATACTATTCGCAAGATGGGCAAATCGACCATAACAAGTTCACCCGTACTTCTTTACGAGTAAACACTGATACTAAAATCACTAAATGGCTAAAAGTAGGTGTCGATGTCGGAATACGCCAAGCAACCGCAAAATCGCCTGTAATGGATTCGCCTGCTAATCTTATAGGTAAAGCATTGACAATGACCCCTATAATGTCGGGGATTAATGCCGATGGCACATGGGGCTTTGGTATTAATGGAACTAATCCTATTGCCATGATACAAACGGGGTGCGAAAGCAATAGCACAGCTCCCGAATACACAGCAAGAGCAACTGTGAGCATTGACCCTTTAGAGGGATTAAACATTTTTGGTGCTTATTCTTGGAAACGCGAAGACAGCGAAACTAAAGCATTTGTAAAGCCTTACCAAATGTTTGAGAATGGTGCGCCAAAGGGCGAATTTCCAACTTACGGCTCTTCTGCTTCTCAGCAAGTATCAAAGAAAATCACTAAGCAATTTAATTTACAAGGCTCTTATGAAAAGAATTTCCACAAGAACTATATAAAAGCATTAATAGGTTTTCAAAGTGAAGAGCTAAATTATAACTATCTATTAGCTGGACGTAAGAATTTCAATTACGATGGCTACGAAGACTTAGTAAATGGAGATATTAGCACAAGTTCAAACTCAAGTTCAAGATATGCTTGGACGCTTTTATCTTATTTCTTTAGAGTAAATTACTCTTTCGATAACAAATATTTATTGGAAGTTAACGGCCGTTATGATGGAACTTCTCGATTCCGCAAAGGACATCGCTGGGGATTCTTCCCTTCTGTATCTGCTGGTTGGAGAATTTCAGAAGAACATTTCTTTGAACCACTAAAAGATGTTGTAAACAACTTAAAGATAAGAGCATCTTATGGTGAATTAGGTAACCAGTCTATCAGCGGTTATTATCCTTATGCCGCATCAATTGGTGGCTCTCCTGCTTATGGTTATTGGTTTGATAAAGAATTATCTCCAGGTGTTGCACAAATACAATTAGCAAACGAAGCTATTACTTGGGAAAAATCAAAACAATTTGATATTGGTATTGATGCTGGTCTATTTAATAATCGATTAACAGTAAACTTCGATTATTACGTACGAAATATCACTAATATGCTTCAACAATTTCCTGTCCCTTTATTCGTTGGAATGGGTGCTCCTTGGAAAAATGCTGGCTCTATGAAAAATAATGGTTGGGAACTTTCTTTATCTTGGCGCGACAGAGTTGGTGATGTTAATTACTATATCAATGGTAATCTTTCTGATGTGAAAAATAAGGTAATTGACCTTTTTGGTAAAGAATATGTTGGTAGTACAACTATTACTAAGGAAGGCGAACAATATAATTCATGGTATGGATATGTTGCCGACGGTTATTTCCAATCTCAAGAAGAGATTAATAACACACCTGTATATGGAGGGAATCCTAAGAACGTAAGACCTGGTGATGTAAAATATAAAGACATCAGTGGACCAGAAGGAAAACCTGATGGCAAAATTGACAAAGACGACCGCACAATACTTGGAAATCCTACTCCTCGATATGAATTTGGATTAACGGTAGGTGGCGATTGGAAAGGCCTTGATATTTCATTATTCTTCCAAGGTGTGGGTAAAAAAGATGTCTATTATTCTGGCGCTGGTGCACGTGCCTTAGCTGGTAATTATACGATATACAAGTATCAATTAGACTACTGGACGGAGGATAACCGCGATGCTAAATTCCCAGTTCTACTTGCCGATCCTAACGGTTCTAATCCTAACAATATGATATCAAGTTTCTGGGTTAAGAGTGGCGCATATTGTCGCCTTAAGAACATCGTTATTGGATACACCTTACCTCAGAAATGGGTTAGAAAAGCTACTTTATCTAAAGTTAGAATTTATGCAAGTGCTCAAAACTTACTGACTCTAAAAAACAATTTTTATGAGGGTTTTGACCCCGAAAATAGCATTGGGTCGGGCGTAAGTTGTTATCCCTTGAACAAAACATTCTTATTCGGACTAAATGTTGAATTTTAATTAATTAGAAAAAATGAAAAAGATATTATTATATAATTTAGCAACCATTCTTTTTATAGCAATGGGATTAACATCTTGCTCCGACTTCCTTGATCAGGATAATCCTGCATATGATTCCGAAGGATTCTACAAAACAGAAGCTGGCTTAAAAGAAGGTGTTACAGGAATTTACCCTCTATTATACTTCGATATGAACTGGGCGGTGCCTGCTTGTATAGTTCTTGACCATTACACCGCTTATGGATTGGAACAAGATGAAAATAAATCTATTGGCGCTGGAGGAACGCTAAACCCCGACAATGGTAAAATACAAACATTCTGGAGTGGTGAATATCAAATAATTGCTCGCGCAAATTCTGTTATTCATGGCGCTAAAGACGCTATTGAAAATATGAGCGATGATGCCAAGCAATATTATGCCGAAGCTCGTGTATTGAGAGCTTATGCCTATTATAATCTTATTTCTGCTTTTGGTGATGTTCCTTTCTTTACGGCACCAGTTACGGTTGAGCAATATAATGCTGGGCGTACTCCTAAAGCTGAAATTATGGATTTCATTATTAAAGACCTAAAAGATGCAGCAAATTTCCTCCCTTGGACGGCAAGTAATCGTGGACGTGTTGATAAAGCTGTAGCATACGGTTTAATCGCTCGTATTGGCTTATTTGGTGGTAGCTTTGATGTTAATAATAAAGGTAAAGAATATTTCAAAGAAGCTGCCGATGCTGCTAAGGAAGCTATTGGTCAACGTCATTTGGCTCAAAATTTCCATGATTTATTCAACCTAAAAGGACAAGTTAAAAGCGATGTAAGAGACGAAGCTTTGTGGGAATTAATGTATTCACAAGCTGGAACTAAGAAACTACACACAGTGGCTTATGGTCACTCTTCTCGCAACTACGGCTCTTCAGTTCGTTTCCCAAGCTCTCTGATTGTTGACACTTATGAATGTATCGATGGTAAACGCATCGACGAATCGCCTCTTTACAATCCTAAGACACCTACTTTGAATAGAGACCCTCGTTTCACTGCCACTTTAGCTGGGCATAATGACACTGTAAATTACACAAATACCGACGGGAATAATCCTTTGAAACTTATTCTTAACATATATGATGATAAGACGCGTTTCTATCCGCGTAGAAATAAATGGTACACCGCCGATAATGTCGATGTTAAAACCACAAGTCCTACACTGGTAAACAATGGTATCGGTTATTTATGGCGTAAATATGGCGACGAAAATACAGAACAACTTATGAGTTCTTCTACTGGATTATATCTTATGCGCTATGCCGAAATCCTACTTTCGTATGCCGAAGCTAAGATAGAACTTAATGAATTAGACGAAACTGTATATTCAGCTATCAACGAAGTGCGTCACCGCGCTGGAATGCCTGATGTGTCGGCAGATAGAAAAGGAAACCAAGACAAGATGCGTCAATTAATACGTCGCGAGCGTAAAGTGGAATTTGTGCTTGAAGGCTTGCTTTTTGTCGATGTCCGACGTTGGGGCATAAGCGACATGCTTAATGAACACCCTTCTTATGGTCAACCTTTACCCTCAATTAGATATGAAGGGTTAGAAGCTACCGATATTCCAAATTTCAAGACCGATAATCGTCATGACCTTAACGACATTCCTTCTTACGAAGGATATAAAGAAAAGCTTAGAGTTCGTGATAGAAACCGATATTGGGATAAGAAATTTACATGGTGGCCTATTCCTCGCCTTGAGACCGACCGCGACCATAATTTGTCAAACCCTGAATATTAATTTACTACATGAAATTTATTAAATTCCATATTATACAGAAAAGTTATTTAAGATTATTTCTTTCATTTCTCACTTGCTCTATTGCATTGTGCGGACAAGCTGGAACACAAGTGACCGAAACCGACTTGACCGTTACTCTTCAAAACGATAATGTGAAAATTGAATTTCCTAAAGATAAGGCTTTCGATATATCGAAGCTTATACTTAGCGGAAAAGAATTAATTTCAAACAAAGGATATAACACTATTCCTTGGACTCTTACTTACAAAGGACCTCAAGGTGAAAACCCTGTGCTCTTCCCTTCACACGGAGAATATGCTGGGTGGGAGAAAGCTGGTAACGATAAGATTACATTTAAATGGAATATTAGGCTAACTTACAAGGACTTGGTCTCTGTTATAATGACCGTCTCACTACCCGATAATTCTGAACTGCTTTCTTGGGACATTCAAGCTGGCACGCCAACTGGGTGGGTGGTTAGTAACACACAATTTCCTCGCGTTACTGTTACTCGTCCCGATAATGCTAAGTTAATAACGTCGGCTGGCTGGGGCGCTGAATATAAATTGGGAAATCCTCAAGTATATTCTGCGAGCTACCCTTCTGTTACTGGCTCTATGCAACTTTTACTACTTAATAATTCTGATGGCTCATTATATTATGCTACCAATGATAGGGATGCCTGCGGCAAAGATTTTAGGGCTGCCGTTGGCGAAAAGAGTGTTACTCTTTTGACAGATGTAGTTGCTTCGGAAGGGTGGTCTAACCGCAACAATGCGTTCACCCTTCCGTGGTCAACCGTTTTAGGTTTCTCTAAACTTGGCTGGGAAGATGCTGCCACTAAATGGTATCGCCCTTTCACTTTTACTACTCAATGGGGTAGCAAGTCGTTGGAGTCGCGCAATATTCCTCAATGGCTATTAGACACCGACACATGGATAAGAGCTAAAGGAGTCAGTGAAACAGTTAGAAATGCCGTTAGCAAATCTATTGACTTATATGGTAAAGGCACTTTCATTCACTGGTACTTCTGGCATAATTATCCTTATGACACTCACTATCCCGATTATTTCCCTGCAAACACCGATTTTGCTGGTATGATAGCTGAGGTTCAGAAACGTGGTTGCCACACTGTTCCTTACATTAATGGTAGATTGTGGGACCCTGCAAGCGACAGCTATGCTGCAAGAAATGGAGCATCGGCTTCATGCCGAAAACCTGATGGTATGCTCTACACCGAGATTTATCCAACATCAAAAGTGTTGAACACTGTCACATGCCCTGCATCAAAGCTATGGCAAGGAATAATTGCTGATCTTGTGATAAAAATTCAAAAGGACTTAAAAACTAATGGCGTATATATCGATCAAATAGCAGCTGCAGCTCCTCAACCTTGTTGGGCTACAAATCATGGGCATGCTCGTGGCGGTGGTAGCTATTGGCACTATTCTTATCGACACTTAATGGACTCTATTCGCACAAATCATTTGAATAATGGGAACATTCTTATAAGTGAAGAGAACGCAGAATGCTACATCGACATGTTCGACCTATTACTTACTGTAAATTCTCCTCACAATGGATGCAAGATAGTTCCTCTATTTCCAATAGTATATTCCGATAGACTTATAACTTCGGCTTATACTTATTCTCCTACCGATAGAGTTAATCGTGGCGATTTCCTTTATGAAACGATGCAATGTTTCTTATATGGCTCACAGTTAGGCTGGGTAGATCCTACATTATTGATGAAAGACGAAGCTAAGAGAGAAGCTAATTTCTTAAAAACGCTTTCTATCCTTCGTAAAAAGCAACACGACGTGTTTATTGGAGGACGCTATATTAAGGAAATAATTCCCACTGGCGATAATCCTGCAATAGAGGTTGCTGGATTCGGAAAAATGAATGTAGTAGCTGGCTCAGAGTGGTTATCTCCTAAAGGACAGAAAGTACAATATTTTGTAAATATGGATAGTACCGACCACGAAGTAACATTACCAAACAATAAAAAGCTCGTTGTAAAAGCGCTACAAGGCGTAAGAATTAATTTAAAGGATAATGAAAAATAAATATTTTTTAATATTACTTTTTTTGAGTTGCACTGCATTTTATTCATTTGCAATTAAAGCCACCACATGGGATTTGCAAGGTATTGAATATAATGTAGATACTCTTTCGCATGCTGTTATAGGTCCAGGAACCACTTCTACGGCTTTAGCATTAACGGGACCCGTAAAATTGCGCGTCTTTTACACCACTACTGATATGACCAATCCCAACGTCAACCTAAAAATGATAATGGGAAAGGACAATCTCATAAGCAACGTTAAAGTTCCAGATATGCCTGCATCTCATAGCGATAAAAAAAATATATATTTTGCTGGAGTTAATGCCGACTTTATTGGTGGTATGGGACCTGTGGGAACTACTTTTGTGAATGGTGAAATTTATAAGAGCTATAAAGGAACTGGCTGGTATGCAATAGGAATTGATACTAATAAAAAATTTTATTCTGGCGCTACTTTTAGCACTTTTAGCTTAAATTCGCCAAACGCTGGTAGAGCAACAATTGTAGCAGTAAATACGCCTCGCAGTAGCAATGAATTAATTCTATACACCTCGCGCAAAGGCGCATCTACTGGAACGGCTAAATTAGGAACTGAGGTGGGCGCTGTGCCTGTTGATGGCGCTCTAAAATCTGATGGAGCCACTAAGATGCGTGTTACTATTGCTCCAGTAAAAGGTGTGGGCAATATGGCAATACCCGATGGCGGATTTGTATTGTCTGCAAATGGATTTACAGAAGGAGTTATTGCAAAAATGAAGGTTGGAGAGGAATTTGAAATTACCCCAACTATGTATTTCAATAACGTGGAAATTGGTGGACTTGTAGAAATAGGTGGAGGTTGTCCTATGCTTCTACAAGGCGGAAAGATACTAAATACTCAGGGCGAGCTCGACCATCTTAAAAATAGAGAGCCTCGCACCGCTGTGGGATATAGCTCCGACGGAACACAGGCTATTCTACTCGTCGTCGATGGCCGTCAACCAGGCATTTCGGTAGGTGTTACGTCAAAGGACTTAGCCGCAATAATGCTAAATCTTAACTGCTATGATGCTCTTAATTTTGACGGCGGTGGCTCTTCTACATTATATGTTAAGGATTTGGGAGTACGCAATATTCCAAGTGAAGGTAGCCTTAGAGCTGTTAAAAATGGACTATTTGTTACAACTCCTGCCACTAATGATATAGCAATCGCTGAAATTCGATTTGCCGATTATGTTGGAAAGATAGCATATAATAGCTGTTATAAACCAGTGATATATGGCTACAACGCACAAGGAGTATTGGTAGATACCAATGTAAAAGCGATAACTCTATCTTGCGATTCAAAATACGCGAAAATACAAGCAGATGGCACATCAGTACTATGTGATGTCGCTACAACATTTGCGCTAACTGCTTCTTTAGGTAACATAACGACTACAATTCCTGTAACCGTAACTGAAGGTGCTGGAGTAGGCGCGGTGACTGAGGACAATGGTGCTATCATTTATCCCAATCCTATTAGAATGGGTGAACAAGCATATATTAAACTTCACAACAGTGCTGAAATTAGTATTTATAGCGCTAACGGAAATTTGATAAATAGCTTCAAAACTGAAACAAAAGATAACTCTTTAGCATTGCCTACACAATCACTTATGTCTGGCATTTATCTTGTCTCTGTGATTGACAGTTATTCGCATAAAACAATTAAATTAATAATAAAATAACAACTGTTTTTAATGATTATATTTCTTAATGTTTAACTTAAATTTTAAAGTAATGAAAAAGCAATTACTCACAACAGCGTTAGTGCTTACAGGCATTTTCGCTTTCGCACCTACCGCAGATGCAGTATCAACCATGGACAAAAATCTGAAAATGGAATGGATGAACACAGGTGTTATTCCGTTAGCTGCTGATTGTCGTCAAGGGTTTGGTAAAGATGGAAAATTTTACATCCAAAACAAGGCAAAAAAGAAAATTGAAGTGTGGGATCAATCTGGTAAAATTGACGAAATTGCATCAGGTGGTGGTACAAACATAACCTTTGATGATGCTGGAAACATCATTGTACGTGTTGGTGATTTTAATACTGCTTATGTTGACACACGAAATGAAATAAAAATTATTCCCGCTGATGGCTCTGCCTCTGTATCTATTCCATTGGCAGGAGTTTCAAAGGGTCGTCTCGATTTTTGGGGACATGTTTCAGGTAACGTCATGGATAAGACTACTGGGGGCATACTATATATGGGAACTAATTGGCAACCTGGCCTTTTTGAAATACCTATCATAGGCGGCAAGCAAGATACTAATAATACATATTCTTACTCTTATACAAGTCCTTTAAAAGTACCCGGAAATTTTGCAACAACTATGCTTATTTCTGGTTGGGATGGAGTGGAAGATATGGCATTGCTAAGCCCATTCGGGGGTGCACCTGTGGCTCCTACTGTAACAAGTAATTGTAATTCTATCCAAAAGATGGCATTAGATGCTGACGGAAATTGGGTACATGATTCTTTTTATATAACTCCTCGTCACAACGTGTGTACTGGATTCTTTATTTTTAAGGTTGGCACACAAAAATATATTGTATATTCTTCTGGTGGTAATAATGGCGATGGTTTTACAGTATCTAAGTTAGCTACAAAAGCTAATTATGATGTCGAAGATTCCGATGAATCTGTAAGAGTTGCTACAAAGTATGCCGAAACAAAAGATGACGGTAAAATTATGTATGAAAAGGCTAATCAATACTTCGGAAATCATCTATCAGCTAAAGCTATCAGTGACACCGAAGCTGAAATTTATCAATATTTTCCTGGTGGATATATCGCTAAATACAAACTAACGATATCTGGTGCTGGTGTTGAAAACATTGAAGCAAGCAAAGCAAAAGTTATAGGTGGCAATGGCGAAATATCTATTGATGGTGACGCTACTTCTATCGAAGTATATACCACTGGTGGAGCTCTTATCAGTCGCAATCAAGCTAACGTTAAATGCGCTCCTGGATTGTATCTCGTTAAAGCCGATGGCAATGTTACAAAAGTAATCGTAAAATAGATATAGACATTTTTTAGGTAAAAAAGATTGAAAAGAACAATTAGCGAAATTTGGGGTTGCAGTATGTTTTCTTCGCTGCAACCCTTTTTTCTCTTTACAATTTATTAAAGAAAACTTCCGTCGTCATGAAAAAATTCACTATTGCAATATTATACACTCTTATCTTATCTTTGGGCAACATCACTGCCAGTAACAATCTACAACTTAACGATAAAAACATAAACGATATAATAAGCCATCTCACACTCAAAGAAAAAGCCCATCTTTTAGTTGGAGCTAACGGGTGTGATAAAGGGTTAAGCCACTCCACAGCTGGGGCTGCTGGCTACACATTCGGAATTGATTCTCTTGGAATACCATCTATAAATTTGGCTGACGGGCCTGTGGGCGTTAGAATTAGCCCCGTAACATCTAATAAATACACTTCTTATTGCACTTGCTTCCCTTCTACAACTGCATTAGCGGCTACTTGGAATAAAGATATTGCAAGAGTTCAGGGAAATGCTATGGGTGACGAAGCAATGGCTTATGGAGTTGACATAATCCTAACACCAGGAATTAATATTATGCGAAACCCTCTGTGTGGGCGCAACTTTGAATATTTCGCCGAAGATCCACTCCTATCTGGAATTATGGGCTCAGCTATGATTAACGGTATTCAAGATAAAGGCATTGGAGCAAGTTTAAAACATTTTGTCGCAAATAATCAACAGACAGGAAAATTATATAACGATGCACGAATTTCTCAACGAGCTCTCCGAGAAATTTATTTAAAGGGATTTGAAACTTGTATTAACAACTCTAATCCTTGGACTATAATGAGCTCTTACAATAAAATTGGGGGAAAATACACACAAGCAAATTCTGAATTATTACGAACTATACTACGTAATGAATGGAAATATAATGGATTAGTCGTTACCGATTGGTATAAGAAACGTAATACTGCCGAGCAACTTGTGGGAGGAACCGACTTAATGATGCCAGGCGAGAAATCTCAAATTGATGAAATTATCGCTGGAGTAGAAACAGGCAAAATAAGTGAAGCTACTCTAAACGAAAGTGTAAAAAACCTCTTAAATCTTGTCCTAAAATCTATTTCTTATAAAGGTTGGAAATATACCGACGCTCCTAATCTTAATAAACACGCAACATTAGCACGAAATATTGCTACCGAAGCAATGGTGCTTCTTAAGAATGATAGTGCTGCTCTACCTCTTAAAAACGGAGCTAAAATAGCTTTATTTGGCGCTACCGCATACAAATCAATTGCTGGAGGTACTGGTTCATCAAACGTAAACAAGCCTCACATTATCGACATCTCAACTGGGCTCGAAACAGCTGGTTATAACCTTAACGAACGACTAAAAGGGATATATACCAAATTTGTGAATTTTCAAAATGATTTGCTTGATAAGAATCCTAAAAGCACCGATTGGGAAAAACTTTCTTATAATAGAACTGTAATTTCTGAAATGGATTTATCTCGCGCCGAAAGCATTATTGAACTCGAAGCTAAAAATTCAGATATTGCTCTGATAGTTATTGGTAGAGGCTCTGGAGAAGAATCAGATAGACGATTAGATAAAGACTTTTATCTCTCACACGAAGAAAATTTTATGATTGATAAAGTTTCTGCTCAATTTCATGCCTTAGGAAAAAAGGTAATAGTAGTTATGAATGTTTGCGGTGTTATGGAAATGAAGTCTTGGAATAATAAGCCCGATGCAATATTGCTTGCTTGGTTTCCAGGACAAGAATGTGGAAAAGCAGTTGCCGATGTGATTAGTGGAAAAGCTAATCCATCGGGAAAACTTCCTATGACATTCCCTATCGATTATTTCGATATCCCATCATCTAAGAATTTCCCAAAAGTTGGCGAAACAAAGAGTGGAAAGAATTTTGATTACACTAATTATGAAGAGGACATCTGGGTAGGTTACCGATATTTTAATACGACAAATGCACCTGTCGCTTATCCTTTTGGTTATGGGTTATCATATACTAATTTCGCGTTTAGCGATGCTAAGGTTGAGAAAAAAGGGAATAAATGGATTGCAACAATCAATGTAACAAATACTGGAAATGTGTCGGGTAAAGAGGTTGTGCAATTATATATTTCGGCTCCTAAGTCTACTCTAAATAAGCCAAATGCCGAGCTAAAGGCTTTTGGAAAAACGCGTGAATTAAAGCCAGGTGAGAGCGATAAAATATTACTCCATTTTACCGATTACGACTTAGCTTCTTTTGATGAGCTTCAATCACAATGGCTGACATCAAAAGGAAAATATTTAATATCTTTCGGATCTTCAAGCCGTAATATTAAGTCCACTGTTTCATTCAACATAAACAAAGAAAAATGCTGGAAAGTGAATGATGTGCTACGACCTGTTGAGAAAGTAAATACAATGTCCTATCCTTCAAAATTATGATAAGATCTATAAAAACAACTTGTATCGTGCTGGTAGCAACGTTCGGTATTTGCCTTGCTAAGTCAAATACCGCAACGGCGGGTAACTATCCTGCCGACGTTGCGTCTGATATGGCTCTTATTTATCAAGGTAGTATCCATCGACCCGATTGGACTGAAAATCAATTAACGCCGTATGTCACACACACATTTACCGATGGTCACACCGATTGGTTTTTTAATTCTTTCCTGTTTCTTGAATTTACAAATAATTGGGAAGTAGCTTATGGATATGGATATGGCTCCCGATATGCCAAAAAAGGCGACTGGGAATGGCTCTTAAATAGAATATTTGAAAGAGGTAAATCTCTCGATGCGTTAAATAAGTGTATTGAACACAATAAGGCTCGTTTAGGCGAACCTAAGATTAAACATAAAATTGTTCTTGGTATTGTATCACCAATATCGGGACAAACCGATTGGGGCACTCTTGATGGACAAATTTTGAATTTTGAATATCAAAGTGCACAAATTAAAGCGGCAAAATGGTATATAGATCAACTAATGAAACGTTTTGCTGACGGAGGTTATAACAATCTTGAATTAGTGGGCTTCTATTGGATTGAAGAGAGCACGGGTAGCTGTCGCGATTTACCTAAGTATATAAATCAATATATACATCAATTGGGTAAACGAGCTTATTGGATTCCATATTGGGGGGCAGAGGGGTATAACGAGTGGAAAGAATTAGGATATGATACTGCTTTTTTACAACCAAATTATTTTTTTGACAAAAATGTAATAGATGCGCGCCTTGACGATGCCTGTCGCACTGCAAAACAATTTGACATGGCGTTAGAGATGGAATTTGATAGTAATGTGTTATATGAAAAGCCAAATTCATCTTATAACAGATTAGAAAAATACATCGACGCTTTTGAAAAATATGGCGTGTTTGAAAAATCAGCAATAGCTTATTATTCTGGGACAAAGGGTATTCTCGATATGTACAACTCATCAGCAATTGAAAACACTATCATACTCGATAGAATTGCTAATCACATTGTGGAACGACGCAATAGGACTTTAGGTATGGATTCTCCATTAAATCCTAAAACTGGCATTATTGTTGTGGGTGGTATTGGTATGATATATGTTTCAGGAACTGCCAAGTCGATACAGGTATATACCATAAACGGAACATTAATTAGCGAAAACAATAAAAGTACACAATGTAGTCCTGGAATTTACATAGTGAGAGTTGACGGAGAAACAACAAAAGTAATTGTACAATAAATATTGATTATGAAAGTAATAACAACCTTATTTACAGTGGTATTAATCACTCTTGCTTCTTTTAATACAACAGAAGCTCAAGAAAAAAGTTATAAAACTAATCAAATACGAGATCTTGCTCTAATATATCAAGGTGGCGCTCAAAGAATTGATTGGAATATTGACCAATTTACACCTTATGTGACTCATCAATTTGCCGATGGTTCTAAAGATTGGCTTTTCGATGGCTTTTTGTTCCTTGAATTTGCCGATGGCAGGGGTTACAACTTCTCGCCAGGCTATGCTAAAAATCAAGCTCGAAAAACCGAATGGATATGGCTTCTCAATCGTCTTTTTGAAAAAGAGAAATCTTTAGATGCGCTTGATAAATGTATTGACGCTCAAAAGAAGATTATAGGGAAACCTAATTTTAAACATAAAGTGGTATTAGGATTAACGGTGCCTATTCCGAAACAAAAAGATTGGGGAGCTATCGATGGCGATTCGCTTGACTTCAACTTGCCTGCCGATCAGCTGAAAGCTACAAAATGGTATATCGACCAATTAATGGCTCGTTTCAAAAATGCTAAATATAAAAACTTAGAACTCACTGGATTTTACTGGGTAGATGAGGATATGGCTGTCTCTGGTGATGTCACAAAATCTATAAGCCTATATATCGATTCCTTGAAAAAAGAATTTACTTGGATACCTTATTGGAAAGCAAGAGGCTCTGATAATTGGAAGAATGCGGGGTTTGATATTGCATACCAGCAACCTAATCATTTCTTTAGCAAAGATATTCCCGATTCTCGCCTCGATGACGCTTGCAAGTTTGCACTTTCTAACGGCATGGCAATGGAGTTTGAATGCGACAGCAATGCTCTATTTGATTATAAAGACTCTTCGTATGATAGAATGCTTGCATATATCAATGCTTTTGAAAAATATGGCGTATTCAAGACTTCAGCAATAGCATATTACACTGGAAGTACTGGATTTATTGATATGTTTAAATCAAAGTCAAAAGAGGATCATGAGATTATGGATCGATTAGCTCGGCTCATTGTGGAACGTAGAAACATTAAATCATTAGTAAAATAAATTCTAAAATTTAAAATACATGAAAAGAAAATTATTATTCATTTGTTTAATAGCATTCCTTACTTTAACTACGGCTGTGGCTAAAACTAAGGTTGTGGCTCATCGTGGCTATTGGGATACTAAGGGCTCGGCTCAAAACTCAATTAGAGCATTAGTAAAGGCTGATTCTATAAACTGTTCGGCTTGCGAATTTGATGTGTGGTTAACTTCTGATAAAAAACTGGTAATTAATCATGATGGTATAATAAATGGATACACCATCGAGACAACATCTTCTGATACTATTCTAAACCAGAAGTTAGAGAATGGTGAATTACTTCCATCTTTAGATCAATTCCTTAACACGGCAAAGAACCTTAAAATAGACTTAGTCCTCGAACTTAAGCCTCACAAAAATGTGGCTCACGAAAATGAAGCTGTGAAAATGCTACTCGACATGGTAAAAGAAAAAGGATTGCAAAAAAGAATGTCTTATATAACATTTTCTCGTAATGCTTTTGACCAGCTCGTTAAACAGACAAAACGCCCTATTCTTTACTTAAACGGCGTAGCTCCTGACGTATTAAAGAGTATTGGTGGAACTGGTGCCGACTATCATATAAATGTATTTAAGAAAAATCCTACTTGGATTAAGCAACTTCACGATATGGGACTTAAAGTAAACGTTTGGACTGTCAACGATGCTGAGGGTATCCAATGGTGCATTGACAATAAAGCCGATTTCATCACGACAAACAATCCCGAATTAGCTCAAAAAATGATTAAATAGATCATTCTATAAGACGCGTTATGAAGAATATTTTTTTTACTATTTTAGTGCTTTGTTGTTACATTAACGCTTTTGCTAAGAATAAAGATTGGGCGCAATATGGTAGGTATGAACAACAAAATGCGGAGCTTTTAAAAACACCTGATGCGGTGTTCTTGGGAAACTCTATCACGGATTTTTGGGTTAGAAACGACTCTGCCTTTTTTGCTAATAACAACTTTATTGATAGAGGAATCAGTGGGCAAACGTCACAACAGATGATTGCCCGATTTCGGCAAGATGTGATAAATCTTCGACCTAAGGTAGTTGTTATTCTTGCTGGGATTAACGACATTGCTCAAAACAATGGACCTATATCGCTCCAAAATGTCCTTGGGAATATAACATCGATGTGTGAACTTGCAAAATTCAATAAAATAAAGGTAATTTTGTGCTCGGTACTCCCTTGCGACACATTCTTATGGGCTCCCGAAATTAAACCAGCTCAAAAGGTCATTGAGCTCAATAGCTTGATTTATAACTATGCTAAAGATAATAAAATTCCTTACGTGGATTATCATTCTGCTATGTCAACGCCTAAAGGAGCTTTACAAGAAATATATACTAAAGACCACTGCCACCCAACTTTGCCAGGCTACAAAATAATGGAACAAATAATACTTCCAGTTATTAAAAAGACTATCGGGCGGTAATATGAAAACACCCTTGATGTACTTCATATTTCACATAACAACGTTGCTTGCTGCGCAAGTCAAATAAGACTTCAGCAAGCACGTTTTTTAGACATTCTTGACTTATTATATACTTTGGGTCACATGCTATAAACTTCACATAGCTAATATCGAATGTGGTTCCAAATTGATGTGCCGATGTATCGGTAGCATTTTTATTCCTACAACGTAACTTTGCAATAGACCCTTCGGTTCGTAACACACTGGTAACCCTTATTTTATAATTTTTTCCACATCGTGATTTAATACTATCACTAAATCCATCGCCTATTTCCGACAGCAATTTCGCAGCTTGGGGTATTAAATACGGAAGTGAATAAGTAAGCGTGTCAAGATAATAGCTCTTACAACTATTTATCTTTACTAATGGCTTATTTACTGCATAGGCTGTGCTAAGATCATTTATGGGATTAATTCCTATCGCCATTGCCGACGACAGATGTACTACATTTATATCATTAAAAACAGTGCGCAAGTTCCCTACCGAGTTCACTTTGATTATATGCACGCTTGAATCTGAACTCATAGCAGTTGTATCAAGAACCTTAGACACCTCATTTTCTTCTTTATTCGAATTGCAACTTCCACCGAGCCATGCCGAGATTACAGTGAATATTAATATTGCCGTAAACGTTAAAATACGCATAGATTGTAAACTGTGTTTTTTATAATAATTATTCTCCTACGGCTTGCACCTAAAATGAATAAGAATTTAGTTAGCTATTATTTTATGAGACCAAAGATATATAATTACTCCTACACATCAACTCATTTTATGATTATTTATCAGTAAAAAGATATGTAGTCACACTTTGTTTCCCAAGATAGAACGCTTTAGCTTTTATCAATTTCGATTTACATGCTATGGGAAAATTCCATTCTTTTGACGTTGCTGTGGGTTCACTTCCATCATCGGTGTAGCGAACTACCGCTCCGGGATATTGCGTATTGGCATGAAGTAGCCCTTCTATAATTTTCAAACCTGGTTGACCTATACGAAAGTTACTATTCTTTTTACGCAGGCGTGGAAGTTCTTGTGTCCCTATCTTTAAGTTATACTGCACTCTACTAATATCATAATTACGAAAATTGTCGTAATCTTTACCCCATGCAGGGCTTGCATTCCACCCTCGTTCTACAAGACCAAATATCTTGGGAAAAACATAATATTCCACCATGTCATAGCCACGTATCGTTTCACTAAACAATTGGGCTTGAACTCCTTTTATATTTAAAGGCTTTTTTAATTCTATCTTCCCTTTTGAGGCTTCTGCAAGATTTATAGGATTGCCAGGTATGTCGTAGCGCGATGTACGATAAATATTAAATGGCTGTGCATTCCACGATGCAAATTCATCGATATATGCACCCCAATTTAGACCAGGTTCATATTGATGACGGTTATATGACATATCTACGTAGAAATTATTAACATTGCACAGTATTACTGGATAGTTATTGTTAGCTACACTATAAGGAATCGTGTCACTATTGCCTATGGTACTCCATACATACACACCATCAAAGCGGGGTGCTATTTCGGAATCTAATTCTTTTTTATGATTCATCGCTACCTCTTGCCAGCCACTCACTTTTACACCCTTCGATGCTATCATCTTGGTCACTCTGTTTAAAAAATATTCACTGGCTTGATGCACATTTGTCATGCCATTCTTTGCCATAAACGCCTTAACGTCGGGTGAGCCTTCCCACGAGCCATGAGGTACTTCATCGCCACCAATATGTATTGAGGGAACCTCAACTCCAGCTTCACGATACATCAAGATTAGTTCATCAACTACCTTTTCCATAAAGTTATATGTCCCTTCTTGTGCTACATTCATTATATTATCATGGAAACTCTGTGCTGAGGTATATTTTGAGCTATCGGCTTCGTCCCATATCTTATATTGTTCGGCTAATTCTCTATTGGTTTTTATATTATTACGATAGCGGTTTTTCATCGAAATAATTGCTGCTCGTGCATGTCCTGGTGATTCTATTTCGGGAATTACCTGCACGCCTCGTTGATTAGCATATTTCAATATATCTATAAATTGCTTACGTGTATAATACCCATTAGCTGTGGTACTCAGGTCATTAGGGTTTCCATTACCAGCAAATGTCTGCACCATAAAATCATGCTCATCAAGAGTCATTCCTTTTCTACTCCCTACTTTGGTCAATTCTGGCAAACCGGGTATCTCAAGGCGCCATGATTCATCATCACAAAAATGAAAATGCAATCTGTTTATTTTATACGACGCAAGACGGTCTATTAGCGTACATAAGTCTTTGGCGCTCGTGAAATTTCGGCTTATATCGAGCATCATACCTCTATATTCAAGATCGGGGTAATCTATTATGGTGACGTTCTTTATCGACATTGGTGTCTTATTCTTTTCAATAACGGCAATAAGCGTTTTCACACCATTCAACACCCCTGCATTAGTCGCTCCTTGAATAGTTATCGTGTTATTCTCTATCGATATATTATAAGTCTCGCCATTTGCATATTTCACTGGCATAAGTTTCATAATCACCTTTGTTGTTCCTCCATTTTTTGAACGAACAATGTCATTTTCTTTTAGTTTCTCAAGAAGATATTTTTCTTCATTCTGAAGCCCTTCTTGCACCGATATTTCAATCTCTGAGGGGATAATAGTATTACCAGCCTTCAGCATCACCATTTTGGGCGATGGAAATATATCATAATCATTCCCTTGATATTTTGAATCTTCTGGATTTATCGCTGAATTAAAATCATACATATAATTTCCATCAGGATAGGCAAACTTTCTACCTGCCACACTCCATTGCTCTGAATTGTTCATCACTGGCTTGCTTATCGCGATTGCAATAGGCAATTTAGTTGACTTACTGCTAAAATGACCTCCATCGGGTCCATAGCAATAATTTATGAATGAACCGCGAGTTATCATATCAACCTTTAATTTTTCACCTTTTGCAAGCGGTTTATATAATTTTGAGGGTCGCATACGATAATAGCTCGGACGTATCTCATCTATAACTACCTGAGAATTAGCTGGCAACTCTATTTTGCGCGAAAAATTATTATAAAAAAATGACCAATCACCTTTTAATGTCTTACCACTCACATTCGTTATTGTAAATGTATTGGAATAATGATTCGGCTTAACATCATTTTGTCCAACTTCCCACGACACAGTTATCGGAGCTTTCTCTGTGGCATAGCTAATGAAACTACACATAATTAATAGTAACGTAATAAAACTCCTTATTGACGAGAATTGTGCACTTAAAATATTCATGATAATGCTAATGTTTATGATATACGACAAATATAATACAAATAAATTAAAAAACAGCTTCTTA
>JAVWYO010000016.1:0-30234 GCA_036661515.1 Muribaculaceae bacterium
TTTCGTTGTGACACTACATTTAATTTCGTTATTTTGTATTCTAAACTCATAATATAAATGCAGGATAAATCCTCACCATTAATTTTAGGCACTCAGCCAATAGGCAAGCTTATCATACAATATTCAGTACCAGCAATTATTGCTATGACTGCGACATCATTATATAATATAATAGATAGTATTTTCATTGGTCGAGGAGTTGGTGCGTTGGCAATTGCAGGATTGGCAATTACTTTTCCATTAATGAACTTAGTTATTGCTTTTTGTACAATAATAGCGACAGGAGGAGCCACAATTTGTTCAATATTTTTAGGGCAACGAGATGAAAAGCGGGCATCTGAAGTACTAAATAATGTATTAACGCTGTGTATAATACATAGTTGTATATTTGGAGGCCTTACTCTTTTGTTTCTTAGACCAATCCTAATGTTTTTTGGAGCGACAGCAGGTACGGTAGATTATGCAGCTGATTTTATGGAAATAATCTTGATTGCTACACCTATATCGTATATTTTTATAGGACTAAATAACATGATGCGTGCCACAGGATATCCTCGTAAAGCAATGATCTCGGCATTATTATCAGTTGCTGCAAATATAATATTAGCTCCAATATTTATTTTTGTATTTGATTGGGGTATTAGGGGTGCCGCATTTGCTACTATATGTAGCCAAGGATTAGCTTTAATATGGGTACTTCAGCACTTTTTTAGTAAAAATAGTTTTATCCATTTTAAGCAAGGGCTTAAATGGATAGATTCACGAATTGTAAAACGTATTTATGGAATTGGATTATCACCATTTCTAATGAATGTGTGTGCTTGTATAGTTGTCATTTTTATAAACAAAGCATTATTAGTTACTGGTAAGGAATATGGAGATCTTGCAATAGGTGCTTTTGGTATAATAAATCGTACAGCAATGCTATTTGTTATGATTGTGTTTGGCGTAACACAAGGAATGCAACCGATATTAGGATACAACTATGGTGCTAATCAATGGGATAGAGTGAAAAAGACTTTAAAAATAGGTATCTATATTGGTGTGTCAATAACTACATTTGGTTGGATCGTTTGTGAATTGATGCCCGATGCTATAAGTAGTCTATTTACTACCGATAAGACTTTAATATCTATTGCAAATACAGGATTCCGTCTTTCCTTTATATTTTGGCCTTTAATAGGTGTACAAATGGTGATTCAGAACTTCTTCCAATCAATAGGTAAGCCCAAAATATCTATATTTTTATCATTAACACGCCAAATGATATTTTTATTGCCATTCCTATTAATATTCCCTGGCTTATGGGGTATAAATGGTGTATGGCTAAGTATGTCGGTTTCTGATGGATTAGCTTGTGTATTATCAATAGGGACTCTTATATATCAATATAAGATACTAAATGCTCGATTTAATTTAAAGACAGAATAGACAAAAACAGCTTAACGATTGTTATCACATTTATAATCATAAATACTCCACAAAAATGAAAAAATTAACTATCGCATTAGTAGCACATGATAAACGTAAAGCCGACATGGTTGAATGGGTTAAATATAATGCGACCCTTCTTTCAAAGCACATATTAATATGTACAGGGACAACAGGTGGCTTAGTAAGAGATGCATTTAATGAACTTGGCGTAAGTGCAGAGGTCGTGTGTATGAGTTCTGGCCCTATGGGTGGTGATGCAGAAATTGCTGCAATGGTTGTACGTCATGAAATAGATTTAGCAATATTTCTTATTGATGATTTAAATGCTCAACCTCATGAAGCTGATATTCAAATGCTTCTTCGTCAATGTCGACTTCATAACACGCCTATTGCTTGTAATCGTATAAGTGCTGATTTAATGATTTCGAGTCCTCTTTGGGACGATGAATCATATAAGCCACAAGTTCAAACATATGTTTCATTTCATCGCGAAGAATAAGTATATATATTATGATTAAAGAATTACAATTACGTGTTACTCCAGAGGTAGCTCATGATATATGCAAAGTGCAAGACTTTATTGCAAAATCTGAGAGAATAGACCCATCGACGATAAAGTTTGTAAAGATTATAAAGCGGTCTATTGATGCTCGTAAAAGTAATGTTATCGTAAATTTAAAAGTTAATGTTTATATTGATGAATACCCTCAAGATATTTCTTTAATCACACCTGTTGTATATCCAAATGTTGCAGAGAAGACGTGTGTAATCATTGTTGGTGCTGGGCCTGCTGGCCTATTTGCTGCCCTTAGACTAATCGAATTAGGATTAAGGCCTATAATCTTTGAGAGAGGAAAAGATGTAAATGAGCGTAGAAAAGATTTAGCTCGCATATCCCGAGAAGGTGTTGTTGATGAGCATTCTAATTATTGTTTTGGCGAAGGTGGCGCAGGTGCATATTCTGATGGCAAACTTTATACACGAAGTAAAAAGAGGGGTTCGGTTGAACGAATATTAAATGTTTTATACCAGTTTGGTGCGTCTGAAGATGTTTTAATAGATGCACACCCACATATCGGTACCGATAAATTACCACAAGTTATTGAGAAAATAAGAAATCAAATCATACAGAGTGGGGGTGAGGTTCATTTCCAATCGCATGTAACAGATATTATCATAAAAGGTAATGAAGCTATTGGCGTTAAATGTGCAAATGGGAAAGAATATAACGGTCAAGTAATTCTTGCAACAGGGCATTCAGCAAGAGATATTTATTATTTGTTAAACAAAAAGAATATAAAAATTGAGGCAAAGGGGATAGCTGTTGGTGTAAGACTTGAGCATCAGCAACATCTTATCGATTGTATTCAGTATCACAATATTAATGGAAGAGGAAAATATCTTCCAGCTGCTGAATATAATTTCGTTACTCAAATTGATGGTAGAGGGGTGTATTCATTTTGTATGTGCCCAGGTGGATTTGTGGTGCCAGCAGCGAGTGCTCCAGGTCAATTGGTAGTTAATGGAATGTCTCCTTCTAATAGAGGTACAAAATGGTCAAATTCAGGAATGGTTGTGGAGATATTGCCTGAAGATTTAGCCCAATATGATAAATATGGAGATTTAAAGGTTATGAAATTTCAAGAAGAACTTGAAAAAATAGCATTTAATGAAGCTAACTGTACTCAACAAGCAGGTGCACAATGTATGCAAGATTTTGTTGAGGGAAAAGATTCTATATTATTGCCCGAATCATCTTATGCACCTGGAATTAGGCCATCAAGATTAGACAAATGGCTTCCTCCGTTTATTTCAAGTAGATTGCGTAAAGGCTTTAAAGTATTTGGCAATTCTGCAAAAGGATTCCTTACAAATGAAGCAATAGTGATAGGTGTCGAATCGAGAACTTCATCACCTGTGAGAATCCCAAGAGATATTGAAAAACTTCACCATATAGATATAAAAGGATTATATCCATGTGGTGAAGGTGCTGGTTATGCTGGAGGAATTGTTTCTGCGGCTATTGATGGCGAACGTTGTGCCGAGTCTATATTTTGTGAATTAAAACAATCGTAGTTCGTTTGCAAATGATTTTGCAAATAATTTAGCCTCAGCAACTTTATCTGAATTTATTGATTGCTTCATTTCAATGTTAGAGTCTAAAAATCTAAGGCTCATCTTCTCGGTATAAGCCATAATTTTTTTTGTTATACCAGGAGCCCATGTGTATGAGCCAAATGTTGCAAACAATTTATTCTTTAATTCACGAGTTTGCATTGCAAATAATAAAGATTCAAGAGGAGGGAATACGCCATTTGAATAAGTAGGGCCTCCAACAATAACACCTTTATAACGACATATATCACTTAAAATGTGAGATAGTGAACCATTTGATAAATTATAAATCTTAATAGTCTTTATACCTTCTTCTGCAAGTTGACGGGCAATAACATCAACAACTTCTTCGGTATTACCATACATACTACCATATGCTATTACAACACCATTTTCACCAATATTTTTGCTTAACGTATCATAGATATCCATTATGCGATTAAGATGCACATGCCACACAGGACCATGAGTTGAACAAATATAATCAAGTTTTATATCCTTAATTTTAGCAAGAGCTTTCTGTACGAAATTGGAATATTTAGCAACTATATTAGAATAATAGCGATACATTTCAGGAATGAATGGCTCAATGTCCATTTCATCATCAACTATACCACCATTTAATGCGCCAAAACAGCCAAAGGCATCTCCACTGAAAAGTGATGCAGAACTTCTTTCGTAAGTCATCATTGTTTCTGGCCAGTGTATCATAGGAGTCATTATAAAATCAAGGATTTTCCCTGCACCAAGATCAATAGTTTCTCTATCTTTAATCTCTACAACATTATCAGTTATTCCGTAAAACCCTTTAATCATATCAGCAGTTTTATTGTTTCCTATAATTTTAATGTTAGGAAAACGATCTTTGATAATTTGTATAGAACCAGAATGGTCAGGTTCCATGTGATTTATAATTAAATAATCAATGCTTGCATTACCAATAATATTAGTAATGTTATTTAGAAACTTTATACTCTGTGAAACATGTACGGTATCAATTAATGCAATTTTATCACTTCCTTTAATGATATAAGAATTATAAGATACTCCAAGAGGAAGAGCCCAAAGTCCTTCAAAACAACTACTTGTCCTATCGTTTACTCCAACGTAGAAAATATTATGACTAATTTCAGCTATATTCATTTTTAAAATTTTATATATTATGTAACAATTTATGTTGGATATGAGTTCTTCAACTCATTCTGTTTTTATAGTCTTTGTATGAAAATTCACGAAGGAGGTCGACGGTTCCATCAATGTGTTTAAATAATATTGATGGGTGTTGAATGCCATTAAACATATTTGTTTTAACTGTGGTATAATGATTCATATCTTCAAAAATAAGTTGATCACCTATTTTTAATTCTTCATCAAAGCTCCAATCGCCAATAAAGTCGCCACTTAGACATGAATTTCCTCCTATTCGATAAGTTGGCCAGTTTGAATTGACTTCATTTAAAGCTCCAGATATGGTGGGCTTATAAGGCATTTCAAGGCAATCAGGCATGTGGCAAGCAAAAGAAACATCTACGATTGCCGTTGTTATGCCTTGATTAGTTACTATATCTACTACTGAAGAGACCAAATCACCAGTTTGCCAAGTAAATGCACTACCGGGTTCCATTATGATATGTAAATTAGGATACTTATTTTTAAAGCATTTTAATATTTCGATTAGATGATTTATATTGTAATCACTGCGTGTCATTAAATGCCCTCCGCCCATATTTATCCACTTGAGTTGAGGTAGAAATTTGCCAAACTTTTCTTCCACAGCTGTAAGTACTTTTTCCAAATCATAAGATGATGATTCGCAAAGAGCATGAAAATGGAATCCCTCAATTCCCATTGGTAGCTCTTTCCCAATAAATTCAGCAGTAACACCAAAACGAGATCCTGGAGTACACGGATTATAAATATCAGTATCAATAATTGAGCATTGAGGATTAATGCGAAGACCACAACTTACTTTTTGATCAGGATTAGTACTATTGTATTCTTTTACAATCGCTTGAAAGCGATTAAATTGCTGTATAGAATTAAATGTTATATGAGTACTACCATTAAGATACTCAATGATACTTTCATCGGTGTAAGCAGGGCAATATGTGTGCGTTTTTTTTTGCAGTTCTTCTACTCCAAGAAGCATTTCATTAATAGAACTTGCAGTAGATGATATTCCATACTCTCGCATAACATGAAATGTTTTCCATAAGGCATTGGCCTTAAATGCCATAATTATTTCAACATCAGCTTCATGACTAACACGTGATATTATATCAAGGTTATGACGTAATTTCTCTTCAAATACAATATAATATGGAGTTTTTATTTTTTTCATTATTATCTAAGAATTTATTATTTCAAATTTAGCAAACTTAAGTAATAGTTTTTTTACGCCAATATTTTCAAAGTCTACTGTAATTTTTGCATCAAGATTCTGTGATTCTATGGATTCTATAATTCCAAGTCCAAAACGTGAGTGACTTACTTTCATACCAACACTTACCTCTGATTTATCATGTAATGTAAATTCGCCATTGAGGTCGATTGTGGGATTATTGGAATTAGTGTTATAGTCATTTTTCGCAGCTATTTTATTATATGTTGCTACTTGATTAATATGCCTTTCTTTATTGCTACCGTAGTCTGATGATGATGTTTGTGTCAGTCTTAAATATATTGGGTCTATCTCACGAATGAATCGACTCATAGAGCAGGATTTAGTTTGACCGTTAAAGAAACGAGAGGTTGCAAATGTCAATATACAATTTATCTTTGCACGTGTGATTGCGACATACATTAATCGTCGTTCTTCCTCAATACCACTTATGGTATCATTATTCATTCCCGAAGGAAACAAATCTTCTTCTACACCTACAATAATAACATTTTTAAATTCAAGTCCTTTTGCTGCGTGAACAGTCATAAGTGTAACATGTGTCCCTTCGTCAGCTTCGTTTTCATTATCTTGGTCAGTTGCAAGGGATACTTCTGAAAGAAAATTAGAAAGATATATGTTATCTTCAAGTCCTTCTTCAATATTTGATATGACAAATTCTTGAATACCATTTAGAAGTTCTTGTAAGTTCTCTTGTTTGCTTATATTTTCAGGTGTATTTTCTGTATATAATATTGATAATATTTTTGATGAAGAAAATAGATTACGAGCCAATTCAAATGCATCAGCCTTATCTTCGTTCAACGCAATGAACGATTTAATCATAGTCGTAAATTCTTCTAATTTACGAAGAGTCCCATTATTTATATTTAGATTATATAATTTTGGTTCACAAATAACATTCCACATACTCGTATTGTTAAGTATTGCAGATTGTTGAATTTTCCCAACTGTCGTGTCACCAATTCCTCGTGCAGGATAATTAATTATGCGTCGCAATGCTTCATCATCATCACAATTTACCGTAAGACGAAAGTATGATATTGCATCTTTTATCTCTTTTCGTTGATAAAACGAGAGCCCACCATATATACGATATGGAATATTACGTTTCCTTAGAGCTTCCTCCAGCACTCGCGATTGAGCATTAGTGCGATAAAGGATAGCAAACTCATCGTATAAATCAGATTGACTAATCTTTAATTCCACAATCTTATTAGCAACTACATAACTCTCTTCATATTCTGAATATGACTGCATTACGGGTATTTTATCTCCAATATCATTATTGGAAAAAATATTCTTTGGTATCTGCTGAGTATTCTTAGCTATGAGGCTATTAGCAGCATTTATTATTGTCTGTGTTGACCTATAATTTTGTTCAAGTTTAAATGTTTTTAATTTTGGATAGCTCTTTTTGAGATTTAAAATATTACTAATATTTGCTCCTCGAAATGAATAAATGCTTTGGGCATCGTCACCTACAACACAAATATGATTATTACCTTGACTTAGTTGTGATACTATAAGATGTTGAGCAAAATTAGTGTCTTGATATTCATCGACAAGTATATATTTAAAAAATTCTTGATATTTTTTTAGAACATCAGGATTATCTCGTAACAAAATATTAGTATAAAATAATAAATCATCAAAGTCCATTGCACCAGCTATGCGGCACCGATTCCAATAAGCATTGTATATTGCATATGTCTTGGGACGATTTGCATAATTATCATTGGCACGAAGATTTGCATCACTCTCATAATTAACAGGAGAAATCAATGAATTCTTTAAATTCGATATATGCGATTGTAATGATGATGGCTTATATATCTTATCATCAAGTTGCATATCTTTGACAATCATTTTAATAAGAGACTTAGAATCGGCACTATCGTATATGGTAAAGTCCTTTTTAAATCCAATCTTATCGGCGTTGTAACGTAATATACGTGAAAAAATTGAGTGAAAAGTTCCCATCCAAAGATGTGAAGCAGTTGTGTCGCCAACGAGTTGTGAAATGCGCTCTTTCATCTCACGAGCAGCTTTATTTGTAAAAGTGAGTGCTAATATCCTATGTGGATCATATCCAAGATTAAGCAGATGTATAATTTTATACGTTAGTACACGTGTCTTACCCGATCCAGCGCCAGCAATTACTAAAGATGGACCTTCGTTATATAATACAGCTTCACGTTGCTGATCATTTAATTTAGCTATATATTCTTCCAATTTTTAAGAATTTCATTTATTATGTAAAGATACAGCAAACCAAAGAGATTACAAATTTTATTATAATTGCGAGTAATTTGGAATCTCAGTTAGAAACTCATAGGTAGAATTTATGTAGTCTATTTTACAACAATAATGGATAATACCATTAGAAACAATTAGGTATTTAGCCCGCATAACCATATTATAACGTGCTATTTGGTCAAAAACTTTCTGTGTAACTTCTATCGATGGAGCTTTATATTCAACAATGACAAAAGGAAGTCCTTCTCTATCTGAAACCAATGTGTCACAACGACGTTTTATACCATTTTGAACAAGTGATACCTCATTATCCATTAATCCTGCTGGGAATTTTTTATCATTGATAAGATATAATATAAAGTTTTGACGCACCCATTCCTCAGGTGTTAAAGCAACAAATTTCTTACGTAACTCATCAAATATTTGATAAGAATTGTCTGTCTTTTTTATTTTAAATTCTCTTGGAGGCAAGTTTAGTTGCATTTGATTGCTGTATTTGCTTGAAATCTGAATGATAATATGTAAATTTACTTCAAAATTACATATATTCTATTATTTACATCATATAATATGGCAAAAAAAGAAACATTAACAGCGTTGCAAATAAGCACAGAGGTTAAAAAGAAGCATTTTTCTCCGATTTATGTACTTATGGGTGAAGAAGCATATTATATCGATTATATATCAGAATTAATACTAAATGGTGCTTTAACAGAAGATGAACGCGATTTTAATTTCACATTGTTCTATGGATTAGATAGCGATGTGCGAGATGTAATCAGTGCTTGTAAACGTTATCCTGCAATGTCGCAATACCAAGTAATAATGGTGCGTGAAGTGCAAATGATGAAAGAAATTGATATGCTACAACATTATGTTTCGCAACCATTAAAAAGCACAATTTTAATACTTTGCTGTAAAGGCGGAAACTTGAAAGCACCAGAGTTTACAAAGTTAGCTAAAGCAAGCAATGACGTGGTATTCTTTGAATCTAAAAAACTTAAAGAATATAATATTGAAAGCGTTATTCTTGATTATGTAACAGAAAAGGATTGTACAATTACGAAAAAAGCCATTTCCATGCTAAAGGATTATATCGGTACAGATATTGCACGATTATTTGGTGAAATTAATAAACTTACAATTCTTCTTTCTAATACTAAAGAAATTACTCCCGATCTGATAGAGAAGAACATAGGAATAAGTAAAGATTATAATAACTTTGAACTTGAAACTGCTATACGTGAAAGGAACGCACTTAAAGCGTTTAAAATCATTGATTATTATGAAAAGAACCCTAAAAGTAATCCAACTGTACTATCGAACGGCCTCCTTTTTTCATTCTTTTCTAATCTTCTTTTGGTACACACGTGTAAAGATAGGAGTGAGCGTGGACTTTTAGAACAATTAGATAGCAAATCTGCTTATCGTGTGAATGTTTTCAAAGAAGCTACCAAAGTATATTCTGCCGCAGGTTGCGTTTCAATTATTGGTTTTATAAGGGATTTTGATATAAAGAGCAAGGGAATGGGCTCACGCCAAAACGAATTTGGATTGCTAAAAGAATTAATTTATAAAATATTGCATTGCAGATAAGAGCTATTTGATGCGATACATATAGCCAAGACTTACCATTATTGACATGCCAGATGATGCAGAAAATATGTCGGCTTTATGGCTACTGAACACATTACCTAATCCATAATAAAATCTACCTTCAAGCATTATTGAATTTTTACCTTTAATGATATATTCACCACCTAATCCTGCAGAAATACCATAATCAAATATACTGTTAACTGGAAGGGTGAATTGCGCAGTCTGACGCTTAGCAGGAAAATTGGGAATGGCTTTTATATTATTAACATCAAAATTAGATTTTGATTTATCTCCAATCATTAATCCAATTTCTGGGCCAAGGTTAAAGAATCCTCTGAACTTTGTATTACCGAAATAGATATGAGTAAGCATAGGAATTTGCATGTAAGTAAATGTCCTTTCATAATTAAATGGTGCTCCCTCAAAATTTTCCTTCCACCCACGTTGTTCCATGTTAAGCTCAATGATAACGCCAAAATTCTTTTCTTCCATATATCTAAATGTTACTCCCATTAAAGCTCCCTTAGTCATGGATTGTGTTACCGATGGAGAAAATGAGGATCTCGATATTGTCATGCCTCCTTTTGCGCCAAAGGCTATATTAGGATCAAAGTGACGTTGTGATAGTGCAGTACTATAACAAATCAAAGATGCTATAATTGCTATTTTTTTTAGATAAGTCATTATCTTATTTTTTCAATAGTATAATAAGGCGTAAAATGGACAAAATAGAGTGATTTATTAATAAATCCGCTCCAATTACTTAGCCGTTCAAAGTCAAAATCATTTTGTATTCCATGATATTCACCGTGAGCCTTATTGAAATCATTTCCATTTTCGCTAACAGCATTCAAAAAATACATTCCACAGTCGAAGCCAAGTAGCCCAAACTGAGGTGCTGCTAAAATCATATTATTACCATACCAATTTTTAAATTTATTTTCAAAATCTTTAAAGTTTGTATCGGTAGGATTTGCAAAAAAACGGCTATAAATATAAGTGTCTATCTTCTGAAAAGTCTCTGTGTAATCATTTAGATATGTACTCCATTCTGGATAACCTAAAAGGACAAAATCGATGTCAGTTCGATCTGTTTTTAGAGCCTTTAAAGTCCCATTAATTTTTGAAACCATTCGTTTTGAGCCAGTAGTTGGAACAATTACATATTTGCTATTAGCTTGCAAGATATTCTCAATATCTGATAGCTGAAGTTTTCCATTAAACTTGATGTCATGAAATATGATATTTTTATGTTCTGCTATATACTTTTTCATTTCCTTAGTCAAATCTTTTTCTTCTTCTGTGACACTTGAATTAGTTAGAAATATGATTTCTCTGTCCCCAAATTTATTTTTAAATTCGCGTATAACATCGGCAAACATCTGAGAATGTGGTATATTTACTTGGAAAAAGTGTTCATTGTCAGTATATCCTTCATTCTTTATTGAAAAGGAATTAATTAAATTGATCTTATTCTTTTTGGCAAATTGAGCAATAGTATCAATTTGTTGAGTATCATCAGGTACAAAAATTAAATCCATTTTTTTTAATTCGGGCTTAGAAATAATACTGATTACCTTATCAAGAGAGTTCTCTGTGTCATAGGTATAAATATTAATTTTTTTATTCTCGGCTTTTCTTACACTATCAACCGCTATCAGAAATCCCTTATAAAATTCGATATATAAGTTAGCTTGTTTATCTTGTTTTGAGCTATTGAGCATATATGGCAATAAAAGGGCAACATCAATAGATTGTTTCTTCTCGACTGGGTGAATAGAGTCATAAATTTCTTTAACTTTTATTTGAAGTATCTCTTTTCCAACCTCTTTAGATACAATGTCTTGGTGCCCAATATTTGATTCTGAAATTTTAGGGATATATATGTATTCATTCTTTTTCAGTTTGTCAAGATGTGGATTTGCTTGCATAATTTCTTCTACAGAGACACCATGTTTTTTTGCAATAGAATAGTATGTGTCATCTTTAGATATTCGATACGCATAAAATTCAGTTACTGGCGTTTGGACAGCAACGGGGGGGGCCGCTTTAGCAATATCGGGCTGTATTTTAATTACATCATCTATCTTAAAAGATTCAGGCGATATGCCTGGATTGAGTGATAAAAGGCTTTCTAACGTTGTATTATATTTTTTTGAGATATTATATAATGTGTCACCTTTTTTTATCGTATGAAACACAATATTTTTATTAGCATTATCTGATTTTGCTAATGTAGATTTTTGTGGAATTATCAATACTTGTCCAATTTTTACTCCATCAATTGCAATTGGATTTGCTTTAATAATATCATCTTGAGAGATGTTGTAAAGCTTTGATAATCCATATAAAGTCTCTCCAGGATCTACCACATGATGAAATTCAGTAGGCCTTTCTTCTGAAATCTCTTTTACTATTGGCTTTTTAAACTCATTAACGGGGAAAAACAGAGTTTGATTATTTTTTAATCCATCTATTGCCGACGGATTATATTTTAATATATCATCTTTCGAAATATCTAACTTTTTTGAAATACCATATATCGTTTCTTTTGAAGTGACTTTATATATATAAAAATCAGTATTCCCAATTCTTTGCACTGGTAAATCAAATTGTGCCGCTATTGCTGAAATTCCCAATAATGCACACCCAAAAATCGTAACTAAAAAAAATCTATTATTCATGTTAATTCCGTAATTATATTAATAATAATAGCGTGGAGTAAAAGTACATAATTATACTTTGAAATACAATATTAAAGCTGAGATAAAGCTTGCTCGATGTCAGCAATAATATCGTCAACATTTTCTATTCCGACAGATAGTCTAATCAAGTCGGGGGCTACACCAGCTTCAATTAGTTGTTCATCGGAAAGCTGACGATGAGTGTGACTTGCTGGATGAAGGATACAAGTACGAGCATCGGCAACATGTGTAACAATACATATAAATTTAAGGCTATCCATAAAATGGGTAGCATCTTCACGAGTGCCTTTTAATCCAAAAGCTAATACTCCACAGGAGCCATTTGGCAAATATTTTTGAGCTAATGAATAATACTTATCATCTTTGAGCCCACAATATTTTACCCATGCAACTTTCTCATTTTCATGAAGAAACGTTGCAATCTTTAAAGCATTACGGCAATGTTGTGCCATGCGTAAATATAGAGTCTCAAGTCCTACATTAAGAAGGAAAGCATTTTGAGGCGATTGTATTGAACCAAGGTCTCTCATAAGTTGTGTTGTAGCCTTTGTAATATAAGCCATCTTACCAAAACTTTTAGAGTATGTAAGACCGTGATATGAATCGTCGGGAGTCGTAAGTCCTGGAAATTTGGCCGCGTTTGCTTCCCAATCAAAATTCCCGCTATCAACAATTGCTCCACCAACACACATTGCATGGCCATCCATATATTTTGTTGTCGAATGTGTAACAATATCTGCTCCCCATTCAAATGGGCGACAGTTAATAGGTGTAGCAAAAGTATTATCAACTATTAAAGGCACGCCATGAGTATGTGCAATTCTTGCAAACTTTTCTATGTCGAGTACATTCATTGCAGGATTGGCTATTGTTTCACCAAATAGTGCTTTTGTGTTTGGCTTAAAAGCTTTTGCAATTTCATCTTGCGAGTCGTCGGCATTAACAAATGTTGTTTCTATTCCAAATTTGCGTAATGTGACATTAAACAGGTTGTAGGTTCCACCATAAATAGTTGATGAACAAACTAAATGGTCGCCTGCTTCACAAATATTCAGTACAGCAAAGAAATTAGCAGCTTGTCCCGATGATGTAAGCATTGCAGCTACACCACCTTCAAGGGTTGCAATTTTAGCTGCAACAGCATCATTTGTTGGATTTTGTAATCTACTATAAAAATATCCTGAATCTTCTAAGTCAAATAGACGAGACATTTGCTCACTTGTATCATACTTGAATGTTGTGCTTTGGTATATTGGCAATACTCGTGGTTCACCATTTTTAGGTGTCCAACCAGCTTGAACACATATAGTTTCTGGACTCATTTTATTTCCCATCTTTGACTTTATTATTTTTGTTGGCAAAAGTACAAATTATTGTCTTTAATTAGCCCTTTATGAAAGAAATAATATTTGAAATTGATATGTGTTTTCCTTTAAGTAGTATTCCTGCAGAGTATATTTTCCCTGAAATATATATTGAAACCCAACATGAAGAAAACAAAATGCTATATGATAATAATATTTTCCACCATACTATTCCATGTACGATCCTTATTAATAGTATAATAGGAGATGTGAAAGGAATATATGTGCATAATTCAGCAAATGTGCCTGTGGGTTGTTCTATTACTGCGATTCCAGCATACATCGACATCATTAAAATAATTGTAATAAATGCCATATATGATTGATTATCATTATCACTATCAAGCAATGACCCCATGGCTGCATATAATGCACCATATAATAAATAGCCACCTATGAAAGAAAAGATACCAAAAGGTAAAATTGATAAAGCATCATATAGATTCATTATACTTATTTGATTGACCGCATATTCAGTGGGAATACTGTTTGACGCAATACATAAAATAATAACAAAAAGCAGCGCTAACCAAATAAATATTTGTGTTAATCCAACCAATCCAACCGCAATAATTTTGCCAAGCATAAATGTATGAGGTTTAACTGACGAGATAATTATTTCTACAATCCTATTGCTCTTTTCATAACGTACTGAATTGAATAATTGTGCGCCATAAAACATCAAAAAGAACCACAATAATGTTGTAGATACCAATGCAATTATAACTCTTATATCTTCCGATGTTATTTGTTCTGTTTTAACTTCTGGTACAGTTTTAGACATATTGTCAATGGTTTCTGAACCAAAATAATATTGAATAAATATCAAAACAAAGAATATGATTGGTATAAATATAGTTGAGAATATAAATGAACGTTTTTTGATGCTCATAAAATATTCATTTGATATTACAAGATTTAGTTTATTCATGACTCTCATTATTTACACAATGAATAAAAATATCATTGAGAGAAGGTATCGCTTCTGAAAATTTTAATATCTCGCTAAGTTCGGAAATACGTTTTAGCATGTCATTATTTGATGTGCCAACGTTTTTCTGTATTTCATATATTAATGTATTATCCTTGCTTTCAATATGTTTTAATATTTTAAATTCATAGAAAAGATTATTTGTATTTATAGGCGAGGACAAAGTAATCATATATCGATTATTTTTATATCTATTTTTTATATCATTTACTTTTCCACATAAGATATTATGTCCATGATTTATTAGCACAATACTTTCACATAACTGTTCTACTGATTCCATATTATGAGAAGATAATATTATTGTTGTTCCAGAGGCAGAAAGTTCATGAATAATATCATTAAGAATCTTAGCATTCATAGGGTCAAAACCACTAAATGGCTCATCAAGGAGCAAAATTTTAGGATTATGTATCATTGCACAAATAATCTGTACCTTTTGTTGATTACCCTTAGATAGCTCCGATATTACGCGGTTACTGTGTTGGACAATATCAAAACGCGATAGCCAATTATTTGTATTTACATTGCTTCGTTTAATCCCTTTTAATTGAGCAAAATATGAAATTTGCTCTCTAACTTTCATCTTTTGATAAAGCCCTCTTTCTTCAGGTAAATAACCAATTAGATTGTTGTCTTTAAAACTTATATTTTCGCCATTGATTAGTACATCTCCTGAGTCTTGCAATGTAATATGATTTATAATTCTTAGGAGTGTCGTCTTGCCTGCGCCATTTGGGCCAAGTAGGCCAAATACAGAGCCAGCATCAACCGAAAAGGATATATTATCTAATGCCTTTGTAGTATCATACTGTTTAACTATATTTTGTATTGAAAGAATTTCCATTGCTATTTTTTAGGGATTACAATACGTTCACCAAGATATGTTGCTAATTCTGTTCTCAATGCATATAAATTTTGTAATTCTTTTAAAAGAGTTTCACTATTAGCATTACTATTGTGCTTCTGAACATCGCTAATGTTTTTTTGTAAATCTTTAATACGACAAAGCACAATACAATTTTTCCAATTATTGATAGCTATAGGTATCAGTTCAATCAAGCGATTATATTCTGTCTGAATTTCAGCATATTTAGTGTGTATTTTGCTAAGCCTATGCTTTTCACTCACTAATTTAAGTGCTGTAATTCTTATTGCATCATCAGAATGTGAACATAGATAACGTTCTAAATAATTACACCGAAATTCTTCAATTTTATTATCAAATTGATTTTGTAATTGCTCATTTAGATGTTTTTCTTTATGTTCTATGTCTGTGCGATTCTCATGAGTCAAGTTTACGCGTATTTCTTCTGTCCCTATCTTTATTTGTTGTGTGCGCCATAACTTAAATTCTTCAATTTTAGAAATTAATGATCTATTAAAATCGGCAACACATGAAAGTCCAATAGAAAATATTTTCTTTAGAGTGGGATTAGAAAAGCTCATTCCATCGGCATCAAGTTCACTTTTGATATATTCTATCGTAGTAAAGCTGTTTTTTATGCCATTATCATCAATGCTCAAACATAACTCTGCGAAACCATATTTGACGATATATTTTATGACCGCCTCCTCATAGGGATAGAGTAGGGTGTCGTTTTCATTATCTGCAATTCCTACAATTGCTATCGAAGAAGGAGAGCTATCTTCAATAGATTCTATTTCTTCAGCCTTTTTTGCCTTTTGTTTATGCTCAAAATCTTTTTCGCGCGCTTTATCTATGTTTTTTTTGACCTCTCTAAGTAACACTTGTTCATCAATATCAAGCAATCTACTACACTCTCTGGCGTATACAGATTGATTAATATGAAATGGAATTACAGATATAGATTTAACAATATCAGCAATTACAGCTGAACGTTTTATAGGGTCATTTTTTATTCCTTCAAGAAGTATTTTTGTCTTAAATTGAATAAAGTCGGTCTCATTTTCATCTATATATTGCTGAAATTCAGTAGCATTATGCTTTCGAGCGAAGCTATCAGGGTCATCTCCATCAGGTAGTAATAGGACTTTGATCATAAGTCCCTCAGCAAGTAATAAGTCAATTCCTCGTAGCGATGCTTTAATACCAGCGGAGTCTCCATCATATAGGACAGTAACATTATCACTAAAACGGTGAATTAATCTTATTTGCCCCTCTGTAAGTGATGTGCCTGAAGATGCAACGACATTCTCAATTCCTGCTTGGTGCATTGATATTACATCGGTATATCCCTCTACAAGAAAGCATTTTTCTTTCTTTACGATTGCTTGTTTTGCTTGATATAAGCCATATAATTCATTACTTTTTTTGTAAATTATAGACTCTGGCGAATTTACATATTTTGCAAGATCCTTTTTTAATGTCCTTCCACCAAATGCAATAACTTTTCCTGCTACATTAAGCACAGGGAACATCACACGTCCTTTAAAACGATCATATCCACCACCATGCGTGTCGTCAATACAAAGTCCAGTATCTATCAAAAATTTAGAATTGAAACCTTGTTCCGTTGCTGATTTGAATAAAGAGTTACGTGTTTCAAGAGAATATCCCAGTTGGAATTTTTTTATAGTTACATCACTAAAGCCACGTTCATAAAAGTAAGATAGCCCTATTTCCTTTCCATCTTGAGTGTTATAGAGATTATCCTCAAAAAACTTAGAAGCATATTCATTGACAATAAGCATGCTTTCGCGTTCCGATTGAGTCTCACGTTCTTCATTAGTTAGTTCTCTTTCTTTTATTTCAATATGATATTTTTTAGCCAAATATTTTAATGCTTCATAGTAAGATAGCTGTTCATGATCCATAATGAAGTTTACTGGGCTACCTCCTTTTCCACAACTAAAACATTTACAAATACCTTTTGCCCGAGAAACGCTAAATGATGGTGTCTTTTCATTGTGAAATGGACATAGACCCACATAATTAGCACCTCGTCGGCGTAAATTTACAAAATCAGATACGACCTCAACGATGTCAGCCGCACCAATGATTTGTTCTACAGTGTTTTTATCTATCATTATTTATATAAATAGCATATATGCGAAGTTAACTATTATTCTTGAATTTATATTATTGTGCCAACTTATAAATAGCAATAATATCCTCTTCGTGAAGCCGATAAAATTGTCCAAAGCCGTCACTGCGGCCATCTAAAGCTCTATGTGCCATCTCCTTAAATTTTGAATTATCAATATTAACGTGAGATAAGCGGGTGGGCATACCTATTTGCTTATACCAACTTTCAAGTCTTTCAAGTAATTGAGCAATTATTAATTCTTGATCATCGGGATAGGCATCTATCCCAAAGACTTTTTTAGCAAACTGAATAAATTTTGATGGAGAAGTATGCCACACGTATCTAATCCAAGCAGGAAATATTATTGAAAGCCCAGCTCCATGTGCAATATCATAAGTAGCACTAAGTTCATGTTCTATATTATGGCTACCCCAATCACCAATACGTCCACAATCGAGAGAATTATTATGAGCAAATGTACCTGTGAGCATAATTTCAGCGCGAGTATCATAATCAAGCGGATTTCTAATAGCTTTCAATGTGTTATTGATTATAGTAGTGCATGCCGCTTCAATCATTCTATCAGTTAATTCTACATTAGGGACGAGCGTAAAGTACCTTTCCATAAGATGTGCAAGGATATCTGATGCGCCACATGCCATTTGATACATAGAAAGAGAATATGATGTTTCTGGGTCTATCACAGCAAATTTTGGGATAATAATATTGTCATGAATGCCACGCTTATAATTCCCATTTTCATTTGTAATGATTGACGCGTAGCTCGTTTCACTTCCTGCTGCTGGGATTGTAAGTACAACTCCTATTGGTAGGCAGTAGGGTATAGTACTACGAATACCCATATAAAAGTCCCACACATCGCCGTCATTAAGTGTGGCGACTCCTATTGCTTTTGCAGTATCAATAACACTTCCACCACCTACAGCAAGTATAAAATCTATATTTTTAGTCTTGCATATTTCCTTACCTTCCATTACTTTGCTAAGAACTGGATTTGGTTTAACTCCAGATAGTTCGGTGTAATATATATTTGAATCTTTTAATGACTTAGTAACATTATCATATACACCATTCTTCTTGATTGAACCTCCACCATACACCAGCAGTATATTTTTTGCGCCTTGCTTTGTTATTTCTTCTCCAACATTAGAGATAACACCTTTGCCAAATATAATCTTCGCAGGATTATAGTATTCAAAATTTATCATAATAGTTATGTTTAATTGCAATTACAAAAATAACAGTATTTTTTGGGTAATAAAAGAGAGTGAATAACAATCGTATCCACTCTCTGCATTATATTAAGAAAATAAATTCTTATTAATCTTCAAGTAATATTTCAAGTATCTTTACTGCTGCTTTAGATACAGAAGTACCAGGACCAAAAATAGCTGCAACGCCAGCTTGGTAAAGATAATCATAGTCTTGCGCAGGGATTACACCTCCAGCAATAACAATAATATCTTCACGACCAAGAGCTTTTAATTCTGCTATTACCTGTGGTATAAGAGTCTTATGACCAGCGGCAAGCGATGAGACACCCATTACATGAACATCATTTTCAACAGCTTGACGAGCAGCTTCTGCGGGCGTTTGGAACAAAGGTCCCATGTCCACATCAAAGCCACAATCAGCATAACCTGTTGCTACAACTTTTGCACCACGGTCATGACCGTCTTGCCCCATTTTTGCAATCATTATACGAGGTTGACGTCCCTCTTTTTTCGCAAACTTCTCGCACAAATTTTGTGCATTGATGAAGTCGGCATCTTGTTTTGTTTCTGATGAATACACGCCTGATATAGTTCTAATTACTGCTTTATAACGTCCAACAACCTCTTCACATGCATCTGAAATCTCTCCAAGAGTAGCTCTAAGAGAAGCCGCCTTAACTGCAAGATCCAGTAAATTGCCTTTGCCTGTCTTCACACATTCAGTGATAGTAGCAAGAGCTTTCTTAACCTCAGCTTCGTTACGCGTTTTCTTCACATTTAGTAGCCTTTCAATTTGTTCCTTACGAACTTCAGTGTTATCTATTTCAAGAATGTCAATAGGATCTTCCTTTTCAAGACGATATTTATTTACACCAACAATAGTTTGTTTTCCTGAGTCGATACGTGCTTGTGTACGAGCAGATGCTTCTTCTATACGTAATTTAGGAATGCCAGTTTCAATAGCTTTTGCCATACCTCCAAGCCTTTCAATTTCTTGGATATGCTCCCATGCTTTGTGTACAAGTTCGTTAGTAAGAGATTCTACATAATAAGATCCTCCCCAAGGGTCAATTTCCTTAGTAATATATGTTTCTTCTTGAATGTAAATCTGTGTATTACGAGCAATACGAGCAGAGAAATCTGTAGGTAGTGCAATTGCTTCATCAAGAGCATTTGTGTGAAGAGATTGAGTGTGACCAAGAGTTGCACCCATTGCTTCAATACATGTACGACCTATATTATTAAAAGGATCTTGCTCTGTAAGTGACCAGCCAGAAGTTTGGCAATGAGTACGCAATGCAAGTGACTTAGTATTCTTTGGATTAAATTGTTTAACAATCTTAGCCCAAAGCATACGAGCTGCACGCATTTTTGCAATTTCCATAAAGAAATTAGTACCAATAGCCCAGAAGAATGAAAGGCGAGGAGCAAATGCATCAATATCCATTCCTGCATTGACACCAGCGCGAAGGTATTCAAGACCATCAGCAAGAGTATATGCAAGTTCTATATCAGCTGTTGCACCTGCTTCTTGCATGTGATAGCCCGATATAGAAATAGAATTGAATTTAGGCATATTTTGTGAAGTATATTCAAAAATATCCGCAATAATCTTCATTGAGAATTTTGGTGGATAGATATATGTATTACGCACCATAAATTCCTTCAAAATATCATTTTGAATAGTTCCTGCCATTTCCTCAAGTTTTGCGCCTTGTTCAAGACCAGCATTAATATAAAATGCAAGAATTGGAAGTACTGCGCCATTCATAGTCATGGATACGGACATCTTATTCAATGGAATACCATCAAAAAGAACTTTCATATCTTCAAGCGAGCATATAGAAACGCCTGCTTTTCCTACATCTCCCACAACACGTTCATGTGTCGCATCATAACCTCTATGTGTAGCTAAGTCAAAGGCAACAGAAAGGCCTTTCTGACCTGATGCAAGGTTACGGCGGTAAAATGCGTTTGACTCAGATGCTGTTGAAAATCCAGCATATTGACGAATTGTCCATGGACGCATCGCATACATTCCACTATATGGACCTCTCAAGAAAGGAGGAATACCTGCAACATAATTGAGATGCTCAAGTCCTTCAAGATCGGCTTTGGTGTATATTGGTTTTACTGGAATAAGTTCAGGTGTAATCCATTTTTCACCTTCAGCAACCTGTGCGTGCTTCATATTAAAGGCATCGGTTGCAATATCAATATTTTTAAAATTTGGTCTCATTGTCGATGTTATTTTAATAATTTAGCGTTGAAGGATTTTAATGTCTCAAGAACGTTACTACGTACATTAATAAATTCTGCTATTCCTTGTGCTTTTAATTCCTCTGTGCAAGCAGGAGCACCAGCTACTGCAAATAATGCACGATTATTTAGAGTTTTAAATGCTTCGGGAGCTAAAGTAGCATATTCATCATCACTTGAACAAATTACTACAATATCAGCTTTCTTTGCAATTGCTTCATCAATTCCTTCTTGAACAGTTTCAAAGCCAAGATTATCAATAATCTCATATCCTGCACAACCAAAGAAGTTTGCAGAGAATTGAGAACGAGCAAGACGCATTGAAAGGCTACCAATTGTGAGCATAAATACCTTTGGACGCTTACCCGATTTTTCTGTTTCAAGACGTAATGCCTCAAAGTCACTTGCTGCACGTTTTTTATTTAAAGCGGTAGTAGTTCCTTCTTTAATTTCGGATCCATGAGAACACCCACAAGAACAACCTTCTTTTACAATCTTGCCATTAGCCATTTCACCAAAGTTAGGGAATTGGTTTGACCCAAGAAGAACTTCTTTTCTACGAGCTACATCAGTGTGACGTTTTGCCGAAGACTCGTTGACTGCTTCTTGTATTTTACCGTTTTTAAGTTGTGCATAAAATCCGCCATTCTCTTCAGTGGCGAGAAATAATTTCCATGCTTCGTTAGCAATAGATAATGTAAGCGTTTCAATATAATAAGAACCACCAGCTGGGTCAACTATTTTATCAAGATGACTTTCTTCCTTTAATAGGAATTGTTGATTGCGAGCGATACGTTCCGAGAAATCATCAGGAGTCTTATATTGTTTATCAAAAGGAGTAACGGTAATAGAGTCAACCCCAGCAAGAGCTGCTGACATAGCTTCAGTTTCAGAACGTAGCAAGTTTACGTGTGCATCATACACAGTTTGATTAAATTCTGAAGTAATAGCATGAACATTCATTTTGCAAGCACAATCACATTTAGGATTATATTGCTTTACTATTTGAGCCCATAACATGCGAGCTGCACGGAATTTTGATAATTCCATAAAATAGTTTGATGAAATACCCATATTAAATTTAATGCGTTTCGCTGCTTCATCTGGCGCAATACCAGCTTCGGTAAGCATAGACATCCATTCATTTCCCCATGAAAGGGCATAGCTAAGTTCTTGAAAAATATAGGCACCTGCATTGCTTAGCATGAATGAATCGACAGCAAGAACTCTAAGATTCTTAACGTCGGCTACAGTTTTTACTAATTCAACAGCAAGCTCTTGAATATCTTTTGGGAAATCTTGTCCGTGTTTGAGTAAACGACGAAATGGATTAAAATTGATTGAACCATTAAATATATCAGTCGCATTGTTAGCTTTTAGATAATCAACTAAAGAAGTTGCAATTTCTTGTGCCGAACGAGGACAACAATTAATGTTTATTTCAATGGTTTTTAGGTCAATTCCTGCAAGTAATGTAGTGAAATCGACATCTGCATTTTCTAATTTAAAACCTAATGCCGTTATTCCTTTAGTAATAATCTCTTTTGCTTTGAGATTAGCTTCCTTTGGGCAAGCAACAACAATTTCTTGGCGAATAGCCCAATTGTTATTATCACGTGTACCGCGAATAAAAGGAAATTCACCAGGAATTGAATCGGTAGTTTTTAAATCTTTAATGTCTTCAGCACGATACATAGGCTGAACATTAAAACCTTCATTTGTTCTCCAAACTAATTTTTTCTGAAAATCAGCACCTTTAAGGTCTATTTCAACCTTTGCTCTCCATTCTTCAGTAGAAATTGGGGGAAATTGGTCAAACAATTTTTCTTTGTTTTCTGCCATAACTTTATTTAAAATTATATAGTAACTTAAGTTTATAATCCTTCATGTTTTAATCTGAGCAAATAACTTTACTCAGAAAAATAATCAATATATGGTATTTAGTATTTTATATGTAATTATAACTCTGCATATTATTTAGCATAACGAAAGAGATACCATCTCAATTGTACACGCAAATGTAATAAATATTATTTGATAAACTTACAAATAAATGATAAAATACTAAAAGCTCAATCTTTACAGACTGAGCTTTTATATAAAAATATTATTATAATATTATTTACCTTGTACTGCGGCTATTCCTGGAAGTACTTTTCCTTCAATTGCTTCAAGTAATGCGCCACCACCAGTGGATACATAAGATACCTTATCAGCAATTCCGAACTTGTTTACACAAGCTACAGAGTCACCTCCACCAACGAGAGAAAATGCGCCGTTCTTAGTAGCTTCAACGATAGCATCACCAACTGCGCGACTACCATGTGTGAAATTTTCAAATTCAAATACTCCTGTAGGACCATTCCAAAGAATTGTTTTTGAATTTTTTATAACTTCTGCAAAAGCTTTTTCTGCTTTAGGACCTATATCCATACCTTCCCAACCGTCAGGAATTTCGTTTGATAAAGCAAATTTAGTATTACAATCATTGCTGAAAGCATCACCAAGTTTTGCATCTTCAGCTAAATATAGTTTTACATTGTGTGCTTTAGCTTTTTCTATAATATCAAGAGCTAAATCAAGCTTATCATTTTCACAAATTGATTCACCTATCTTACCCCCAAGCGCTTTAACAAATGTATAAGTCATTCCACCTGCTACTATAAGATTATCAACTTTGGTAAGTAGATTTTCAATGATTTCAATTTTAGAAGATACTTTACTACCACCCATAATAGCAGTGAAAGGGTGCTTGATGTCTTCGAGAACGCATTTAACTGCATTTACTTCGTTTTGCATCAAGTAGCCAAACATTTTGCTGTCGGTGTCAAAAGAATCAGCCATAACTGCTGTTGAAGCATGTGCACGGTGAGCTGTTCCAAAAGCATCATTTACATATACATCAGCAAGTGATGCAAGTTCCTTAGCAAATAGCTTTTGATCGGCTTTAACAACTTTCTTAGCGGCGGCTTTTTCTTCATCAGAAGCATCATCGGCAAGACCTCTTGGTTTACCTTCTTCAGCAGCATAAAAACGAAGGTTTTCAAGAAGAAGCACTTCGCCTGACTTTAATTCGGCAACAGCTTCTTTGGCTTTTTCGCCACGGCTATCGTCAACAAATTTCACTTTAGCGTTAGGAAGAAGTTCTTGCAAGTGAGCAACTATGTGCTTTAATGAGAACTTGTCTTCAGCACCCTTTTTAGGGCGACCAAGGTGTGAACCAAGAATTACTGCACCACCATCAGAAAGTATTTTCTTTATTGAGGGGAGTGCTTTCACCATACGAGTGTCGTCGGTGATGTTAAAGTTTTCATCTAAAGGAACGTTGAAATCAACGCGTACAAATGCCTTTTTACCAGAAAAATCGTAATTATCGATGTTTTGCATATTGTTGAAAAATTAGAAATTTATAAAATCATTTTTTACAGTTACAAATTTATAAAAGATTTTTGAGACTATGGCTCTTTTATAGATAATGTAACAAATTATAATAAATTAGATTACTTCATAGTTATGGAGTAATACTTCCATTTCTTGTTGCAATTCTTTTGCTTTTAGTGCTGCAACTTGCGCAAAGTCTATTCCTTTTGAGGCATGAATAATACCACGTGAGGAATTAACTAATAATCCACAATCTTTAGTTATGCCATATTTTGCTACTTCACTGAGGCTTCCGCCTTGTGCTCCAACACCAGGAACTAATAAGAAATGATGTGGGATAATATTTCTTATCTCTTCAAACATTTTGCCTTGTGTAGCACCTACGACATACATTATGTTATCTGTGGTTCCCCATGCTGATGATTTTCTCAAAACGCTTTCAAATAGGGGAGTGCCATTTACGTCTTTTATAAGCTGGAAGTCATGAGAACCTTTGTTTGATGTCAGTCCAAGAATTATAACCCACTTATCTTCATATCCTAAGAATGGAGTTACGCTATCTTCGCCCATATATGGTGCAACTGTTACAGCATCGAGATTTAGATGTTCAAAGAAACTGCGGGCATACATCTTTGATGTGTTACCAATATCACCGCGCTTTGCATCAGCAATGATAAAAATATCGGGGTAGTTCTCCTTTATATATTTTACAGTCTGTTCAAATGCTTCATATCCTTTAATACCAAAACTTTCATAAAATGCAAGATTTGGTTTATATGCAACAGCAAATTGAGCTGTGGCATCAATAATCAGTTTATTAAATTCGAGTAAGTTGCCATTTAAATGTTCTGGCATTTTCTCTACATCAGGGTCAAGACCAACACAAAGGAATGATTTTTTCTCTTTTATTGTTTCTACGAGTTTCTGTCTATTCATATTATAATTCGCTTTCTTTTAGTTTCTCTGCATTTTCAGCAATAATTAAATGGTCGATGCAATCTTGAATGTCACCGTCCATGAATGCTGCAAGATTATATACAGTGTAGCCAATACGATGATCTGTCATGCGTCCTTGTGGATAATTATAAGTTCTAATCTTAGCTGAACGGTCGCCAGTAGATACCATAGTTTTACGTCGAAGTGCTATGTCGTCGATATATTTTTGATGCTCTTTATCATAAATAAATGTACGCAAGCGTGTCAATGCTCTTTCTTTATTTTTAGGTTGGTCACGTGTTTCGGTACATTCTATAAGAATTTCTTCAGATTCGCCTGTGCTTGGATTTTTCCACACATAACGTAGTCTGACACCTGATTCTACTTTATTTACATTTTGACCTCCAGCACCACCACTTCGGAAAGTGTCCCATTTGATTTCTCCTTCGTTAATTTCGACATCAAAAGGTTCTGCTTCGGGGAGGATTGCAACAGATGCTGCAGATGTGTGTACCCGACCTTGTGTCTCTGTAGCTGGTACTCTTTGAACGCGATGTACACCAGATTCATATTTCATGGTGCCATAAACTTTGTCACCACTTAGTGTGAATACTATTTCTTTGAATCCGCCAGAAGAGCCTTCACTTGTACTTGATATTTCGAGTTTCCAACCTTTAATTTCGCTATATTTTACGTACATACGAAATAAATCACCTGCAAAAATAGCTGCTTCGTCACCACCAGCACCGCCACGAATTTCGACAACAGCATTACGGTCATCTTCTGGATCGGCAGGAATTAGAAGTAATTTTATTTCTTCTTCCATGCCAGGAATAGCAGCTGTGTTAATGTCAATGTCTTCCTTGGCGAGTTCTCTAAGTTCATCATCTGATTCAGTTTCTAAAACTTCTTTACCCTCCTCGATGTCGGTGAGCATTCTGCGATACTTATTAGTAGCGTTTAGTAGTCGTTCAAGATCTTTATAATCTTTGGTGAGTTTTACATACCGTTTCATGTCGGCAATAACTGAAGGGTCGGTTATGAGTGTTCCGATTTCAGCAAAACGAGCTTCGATACCTTCAAGTCGCTGTAACAGTGGTGTATCTACCATATATCTTATTTATATATTATTATCTTTATTATTCTGCAAAATTACTATATTTTTACGAGAGTTTAATTAGGAATATCAAAAATAAAATTATGAAAGATATAAAGGAATTATTTGAAGAGAGAAGGAGTATTCGACGCTATGAGCGTGAATCAATACCTGATGTAGCGATGGAAACGATATATGCAGCTATACGCAATACTCCTACGAGCTATAATGGACAGCAATTTTCGGTTATAGATATTGATGACCAAGAATTGAAAGAGAAAATCTATGACATAACGTCACAAAAGCAGATAAAGACCTGTAATCGTTTTTTAGTGTTTTGTGCTGATTACAATAAGATAGGTGAACTTGCAAAGGAAAAGCATCTTAATGTGCCTATGTTTAAAGATACACTTGATGGCGTAATGGTTGGTGTAATAGATGCAGCAATGGCAATGGAGAGTGCGGTGATAGCAGCAGAGGCGTGTGGGCTTGGAAGTTGTTGCGTTGGCTATACAAGAACAGCAGAGCCAACAAAAATAGCAGAGTTGCTAAAGTTGCCCAAAGGTGTATTTGTGGTTTGTGGACTTGCAATAGGTATTCCTCGCGAACGCCCTGACCTTAAGCCCAAACAGTCAATAAATTTGTTAATTCATAGGAATCATTATAGAGGTGATGGAATGGCAAAAGAATTGCTTGAATATGATAAAGAAGTGACAAAATTCAATCAAAATCGGGTAGGGGGGACAAGTGATAATGATTGGTGCGCTCATATTTTGGATTATTATCGAATGGCTTTACAATATAAAATGAAAGATTATATCGTAGAGCAAGGCTGTGATATAATCAAATAAAAGCAAGGATTACGCATTTTGGGTGCGTAATCCTTGCTTTGTAACATGTTGATATACAGCGTGTTGATGGGTGTACGCACAGTACGCACGTTACGCACCCTTTTTGTAACACGCTGGTTTTTAGTGCGTTGAGAGTAGGGCTGCTTTACTGAGGTTCTGATGCAATAGGTAGAGAGAAACTAAAAGTAGAACCTTCGCCTTGCTTAGAAGTAAACCAAAACGTGCCATTGTTTTTTTGTGTAAATTCGCGACAAAGTTGTAAACCGAGCCCAGAACCTTCTTCTTGACGTGCGCCCAAAGTTGTAAGATGATCGGCACTACGAAGTATTGTTTGATTTTCATCGCTAATTCCAATACCGTGGTCAATAACATCGCAAATAGCATTTGTTCCATCATTATATACCTTAATGTCGATAGAATAATCGTTATGACTAAATTTAAGAGCATTAAGTATAAGATTGCGAATTACGGTCTTAATCATATCAATGTCAGCATTTACATAAACCTTATCGTTGGTGTCACAATTTAGTTTAATGCCGTTAAGACTTGCCAATGGTTTAAGTATCTCGCACACTCCCGAGATTAAATCGGTAAATTCAAAATATTGTGTTACAACATTTAGTTTGCCAAGTTGATTCTTAGTCCACTTTAATAAATTATCGAGTAATGTAAATAGCTCTTCTGTGGTTTGATCGGTAGATGTAAGTAATTCGTACATATCCTCGCCAATTTCTTCCTTATTTATAGATCCGACCATCATGTTAAGAGCCATTTTCATGGATCCAAGAGGAGAGCGTAAGTCGTGTGCAATTACCGAATATAGTCTATCACGCCCTTGTATCACTTTCTGTAATTCTTCGGTTTGTTGAAGTATGATTCTGCGACTTGCTACAATTGCTAATTGATGAGACACACGAGTAATAATTTCTTCAGCATTAAAAGGTTTAGTAATATAATCGTTACCACCATTTTTAAATCCTTCTACGATATTGTTTGGGTCATTTAGAGCCGTAACAAAAATAATCGGAATATCTTTTGTCTCAGGATTAGCCTTTGCCCGCTTAGCTACGTCATATCCATTAATATCGGGCATCATCACATCGAGCAGAACTAAATCGGGCTTTTCATTTTCTATTTTTTCTAATCCTTGCATTCCGCAAAGAGCTGTAATTGTATTGTAGTTATGATGTTTAAGCATAGCTTGCAATAAGACGACATTAGAAAGTATATCATCAACAATTAAAATTTTATATTCAGAAGGAATTATTTCCATACGTTATTTCTTCTTTATATGATTGTTTTAAAGTAATTAATTACATTTGAAAGTCCTTCATTTAACTGTATTTTAGGCTCCCAATTAAGTTTCTCTTTAGCTAAAGAGATGTCAGGATTCCTTTGTTTTGGATCGTCGCTTGGTAAAGCACTGTAAATAATCTTAGAACTTGAGTTGGTCATTTTTATTATAAGACTTGCTAATTCATTAATAGTATATTCGTTAGGATTACCTATATTGATAGGTCCTGTTAAATCTTTATCGGTATTCATCATGCAAATCATTCCTTCAATTAGATCATCTATATATTGGAGGCTACGAGTCTGATTGCCATCTCCATAGATAGTAATATTCTCATTTTTAAGAGCTTGTGCTACAAAATTGGAAACGACGCGACCATCATTAATAAGCATTTTAGGTCCATAAGTGTTGAAAATTCTAATAATTTTCACTTGTAAATCATGTTGGCGATGAAAATCCATACAAAGTGTTTCGGCACAGCGTTTTCCCTCATCGTAGCAAGATCTTATACCAATAGGGTTGACATTTCCCCAATAAGTTTCCACTTGAGGATGAATGATAGGATCCCCATATACTTCGCTTGTAGAGGCTTGAAGCATTTTTGCATTAGTCTTATCGGCTAATTCAAGCATGTTTAAAGTCCCTAATATGCAAGTCTTAATAGTACTTAACGCATCGTGTTGATATGATATAGGAGAAGCTGGGCAGGCCAAGTTGTAAATTTCGTCCACGTCAATATTAAAAGGTATAACTATATCATGGTTGACCAGTTCGAAATTTGGTAGTGACATTAAATGCTCAATATTTTTAAGAGTTCCTGTAAAAAAATTATCTAAGCATACTACTTGATTTCCATCGTTTAAAAGTCGTTCGCATAAATGTGAACCAATGAAACCAGCTCCGCCAGTTATTAAAATTCTCTTCATTTTAAAAAAGCAATATTATATATGATATAAGTAATCTCTGGTATTCCTGCAGTTGTGCAAAAATAAGTCATAACAACATTAAAAGCAAGACAAAAAGGATTAATTTTTAAATTTGAGCAAAATTAATATGAAATTGGCTTAATATTTGGCACAATAAATAAAATCATAATTTATATTATGTTAAATAGCTTTTTTGAGTGTGTTTATTGAACTGTTTAAAAAATTACTTTATAATTGTACCCGCTTCAATATGGATGTCGCTGAATTTTGGTGGCTGGTGTGAGGTTTTTTCTACAGATTAACTTTGTCGTGCGCGTGTGGCGTGCAACGTCTTCGACGTAGGTTGCTGGGTACTTGCTGTTACCCCACAATTTCGT
>JAVWYO010000017.1:0-30090 GCA_036661515.1 Muribaculaceae bacterium
TGAGTTTTGAGTTTTGAGTTTTGAGTTTTGAGTTTTGAGTTTTGAGTTTTGAGTTATGAGTTATGAGTTGTGAGTTGTGAGTTATGAGTTGGTGGGGGTATTTTTTTTTGAAGGTGTGGTTTTTATTCTTTGTTTTACGTGGCAAAGGTAGTATCTTTGTGAATTATATAATAACAACCAAAAAGCATTGTCAATGGTTATGAATCAAATTTCCAATAGAGTACAGGCTTTATCGCCTTCTCAGACGCTTGCTATGTCGCAAAAGAGCAATGAATTAAAGGCTCAAGGTGTCGATGTAATTAACATGTCGGTGGGTGAACCTGACTTTAATACTCCGTCTTTTATTAAAGATGCTGCTAAGCGTGCAATTGATGAGAATTTCTCATTTTATTCTCCAGTTCCTGGCTATCTTTCTCTTCGTAAGGCAATTTGTGCAAAGTTGAAGAATGAGAATGGTCTTGATTTTGCTCCTGAGCAAATCGTGGTGTCGGGTGGTGCTAAACAATCACTTTGTAATTGTATTCTTTCAATTATTAATCCAGGTGATGAGGTTATTATTCCCACTCCGGCTTGGGTTAGCTATGTGGAGATGGTGAAACTTGCTGAGGGTACTAATGTTCTTGTTCCTGCTGGTGTTGATAGTGATTTTAAGATAAATGCGGTGCAACTTGAGGCTGCAATCACTCCAAAGACTCGGATGATTATTCTATGTTCTCCGTCAAATCCTACTGGTAGTGTGTATTCTCGTGATGAGTTAAAGGCTCTTGCTGAAGTCCTTGCGAAATATCCTAATATTATAATACTTGCTGATGAAATATATGAGCATATCAATTTCGTTGGTGAATTTAATTCGATAGCTCAGTTTGAAAGTGTTAGGGATCGTGTTGTGATAATTAATGGGGTGTCGAAGGCTTATGCAATGACTGGCTGGCGTATTGGTTTTCTTGCTGCACCGCTTTGGATAGCTAAGGCTAATAGTAAGTTGCAAAGTCAATATACATCGGGTGCATCATCAATTGCTCAAAAGGCTGCAGAGGCAGCATATTCTGGCCCACAGGATTGTGTTGAGGAGATGCGTAAGGCATTTGAACGTCGTCGAAATCTTATTGTTGAGCTTGCAAAAGAGATTCCTGGTATTCGCTTGAATTTCCCAGAGGGTGCGTTTTATATTTTCCCAGAGGTGTCGTCTTACTTTGGGAAGAAACATGGCGATAAGGTTATTGCTAATGCTAATGATTTGGCTTTATATCTTCTTGAGGTGGCTCATGTGGCAACTGTAGATGGGGCTGCATTTTGTGCTCCTGAATATATTCGCCTAAGCTATGCAACATCTGACGATAATATTCGCAAAGCTATGGGACGAATCAAAGATGCTCTTTCAAAATTAGGGTAAAAATTAACGTGAAAAAATAAGCGAGGCTGCCATTTTGTGAATGAGCAGCCTCGCTATTTTTATTATGTGATGTGATATTATTCAGCTTTTCCTGCGCTTCCTAATACTACTTCAATTTTGTGCTTGTAAAGTTTCTCCATGTTGTCGCGAGCTGGTCCAAGATATTTACGAGGGTCAAATTCAGCTGGCTTTTCTGCAAATACTTTACGTATAGCAGCAGTCATTGCAAGACGGCTATCAGAGTCGATATTAATTTTGCAAACAGACGATTTAGCTGCTTTGCGAAGTTCTTCTTCAGGAATACCGATTGCATCTTTCATTGCGCCACCAAATTTGTTGATAGTTTCGATTTCTTCTTGTGGAACAGAAGATGAACCGTGAAGGACGATAGGGAATCCAGGAAGTTCTTTCATAACACCGTCAAGTACATCAAAAGCTAAAGGAGGAGGTACAAGACGACCTTGTGCGTCGCGTGTACATTGTTCTGGCTTGAACTTGTTTGCACCGTGTGAAGTACCGATAGAGATAGCTAAGCTATCGCAACCAGTTTTAGAAGTAAAGTCAACAACTTCTTCAGGACGAGTGTAGGTGTGCTCTTCAGCAACAACTTCGTCTTCAACTCCAGCTAATACACCAAGTTCACCTTCAACAGAAACGTCAAATTTGTGAGCGTATTCAACAACTTTTTTGGTTAAAGCAACATTCTCATCATAAGGAAGAGAAGATCCATCAATCATTACAGAAGAGAATCCGCAGTCGATGCAAGATTTGCACAATTCAAAAGAATCGCCATGATCGAGATGAAGAACTATTTGAGGTTTAGCCCAACCAAGTTCTTTAGCATATTCAACAGCACCTTCAGCCATGTAACGAAGTAGAGTAGCATTAGCATAGTTACGTGCGCCTTTAGAAACCTGAAGAATAACAGGAGATTTCGTTTCAGATGCAGCTTTAACGATAGCTTGTAGCTGTTCCATGTTGTTAAAGTTGAAAGCAGGGATAGCATAACCACCCTTAATTGCCTTAGCAAACATCTCTTTAGTGTTTACTAAGCCTAAGTCTTTATAACTTACCATTAGACGTTATAATTAAGTGAATAAAAATTATTAATCCATTTTATTGTGCAAATATAATAATTTATGCCCTATATTTTTAGTTATCGGCAATAATAATTAATTTTGTTTCTTAAATTTGTGGTTAATACATATAATTCTACTAATACAATAAATTATGAGAAAATGGCGCATAGAAGATAGTGCCGAGCTATATAACGTGAGTGGATGGGGATTGAAGTATTTTTCAATAAATGATAACGGGCATATTCAGGTAACGCCAAAGGAAGAATGCGTGTCAGTTGATTTGAAAGATATAATGGACGAATTACTTGTGAGGGACATTGCGTCTCCCGTGTTGCTTCGTTTTCCCGATATTCTTGATAATAGGATTGAGAAGATTTCACGTTGTTTTAATCAGGCAGCAGAAGAATATGACTACAAGGCAGAGAATTTCATAATTTACCCAATCAAGGTAAATCAGATGCGCCAAGTTGTTGAAGAAATAGTGAGCCATGGAAAGAAATTCAACATAGGTCTTGAGGCAGGCTCAAAGCCAGAACTTCATGCCGTGTTGGCAATAAATATTGCAGAGCATTCCTTGATAATATGTAATGGCTACAAAGATGAAAATTATGTAGAGCTTGCATTACTTGCTCAAAAGATGGGTCGCAGAATATATCTTGTCGTTGAGAAACTTAATGAATTGAAGATTATAGCAAATGTTGCAAAGCGACTAAATATACGACCAAATGTAGGCATCCGCATCAAGCTATCGAGTTCGGGAAGTGGGAAATGGGAAGAATCGGGAGGCGACCAAAGTAAATTTGGGCTAAATTCCAGTGAATTGCTTGAAGCTCTTGATTTTCTTGAAAAGAATAATATGACAGAGTGCCTGAAATTGATACATTTCCACATTGGCAGTCAAGTAACAAAAATCCGCCGAATCAAGAATGCCCTTAGAGAGGCATCACAATTCTATGTTCAGTTATCCAAAATGGGCTTTAATATCGACTTTATCGATATTGGAGGTGGGCTTGGCGTTGACTATGATGGCACCCGCAGTAGTGCCAGTGAAAGCAGCATGAATTATTCTATTCAAGAATATGTCAATGACTCGGTGTCGGCACTCGTAGATGCCTGTGAAAAGAATGAATTAAAACAGCCCAATATTATTACCGAATCGGGACGCTCACTAACGGCGCATCATTCGATATTGGTGTTTGAAGTGCTTGAAACGGCTCAATTGCCGATATGGAATGAGAGTGACGTAATAAGTGAAGATGACCATGAACTTGCACAAGAGCTCTATGAGATATGGGACAAAATCAATCAGCCACGCATATTTGAGAGTTGGCATGATGCCCTTCAGATACGAGAAGAGGCACTTGACTTGTTCAGCCTTGGATTGCTTGATTTGCGCACGCGCGCCATCATAGAGAAATTATTTTGGTCGATAGCGCGTGATGTTAGTGAAATATCATCGGGAATAAAGCATGCACCCGAGGAATTAAAGAAAGTAGCAAAGTTGCTACCCGACAAATATTTCTGTAACTTTTCGTTATTTCAATCCCTACCCGATTCATGGGCAATAGACCAAGTATTCCCTATTATGCCAATTTCTCGTTTAGAAGAGAAGCCAAATAGGACAGCATCGATTCAAGATATAACTTGTGACTCTGATGGGAAAATAAATAACTTTATCTCGGCGCATGGAGCATCATCGTCGCTACCAGTTCATGCTCTAAAAGCAAATGAGCCATACTATATAGGCGTATTCTTAGTTGGAGCCTATCAAGAGATTTTGGGCGACATGCACAATCTATTTGGCGACACCAATGCCGTACATATTAGCGTTTATAAGGATCGCTATGAGATAGACCAAATAATTGATGGAGAAACAGTTGCCGAAGTTCTCGACTATGTGCAATATAGTCCTAAAAAACTTGTTCGCAACGTAGAGACATGGGTAACAGCATCAATGAAAGCAGGCAAAATTACACCTGAAGAGGGCAGAGAATTTTTGAGTAACTATCGTTCAGGACTTTACGGATATACATATCTCGAAAAAGATTAATAAGCTGTTTTAATGGGACAAAGGTATTTTATGCGTTTATCATATCGTGGTGCACCATTTCATGGGTGGCAAACACAACCTAATGCCATTTCGGTGCAAGAAGTTATCGAAAAGGCACTTAGCATGGTGTGCCGATGTGAGATTAAAATAACTGGAGCCGGGCGCACAGATACCGATGTAAATGCACGCCTGATGATAGCCCATTTTGATGCCGAACAATATATTAGTGAGCCTAAAGGGTTTGTTAAACAGCTTAATAGCATCGTAGGGAAAGATATAGCAATATATTCTATCTCACCAGTTGCGCCTGATGCTCATGCACGATTTGATGCGATATGTCGCACATATAAATACTTTATACACACCGATAAATCGCCTTTTTACTATCCATTAAGTTGGCAGAGCCATCATGAACTTGACTTTAATCGCATGAACGAGGCAGCAAACAAGTTGCTTGGATATATTGATTTTACGAGTTTTAGTAAACTACATACCGATGTTGCTACAAATGATTGTAAAATATCACATGCGCAATGGGCACAAGAGGGAGAGCAATGGGTATTTACTATTACAGCCGATAGATTTTTGCGCAACATGGTGCGAGCTATCGTAGGGACACTTATAGATGTAGGGAGGCATAAATTGAGCGTTGATGAATTTTGTAGAATTATAGAATCAAAAAATCGTTGTAGCGCTGGCACATCAATGCCAGGCAATGCTTTATTTTTGTGGGATATAAAATATCCTTATCCTATTGATATTAATCACAGCAAGCATAGGTCGTAATATAATAAAAGGCGATAAACTAAAATAATATATTTTGAGTAAAATACTTATAGTTGATGACGAGGAACAGATTCGTGGATTACTTGCACGGATTATAGGGCTTGAGGGATATGATGTGTGTGTAGCGGGTGATTGCAAAACGGCCTTACGACAATTAGCTGACCAGCGTCCCGATATAGTGCTTTGTGACGTTTTTCTACCTGATGGAAATGGGGTAGAATTTGTAAAACGGATAAAGGAATTTGCGCCCACCGTCGAAACTATTTTACTCACAGCTCATGGTAATATTTCCGATGGCGTGCAGGCTATCAAGAACGGAGCATTTGATTATCTCGTAAAAGGAGATGATAATAATAAAATTATTCCCCTACTTAGTCGCGCAGTTGAAAAATTAAAATCGGCTCAAAAAATTAAAATTCAATCGCATTATTCTTTTAGCTCTATCATTGGAAAATCTAAACCACTGATTGATGCTATTACACTTGCACAGAAAGTTGCTGTTACCGACATTCCCGTGCTTCTTACAGGAGAAACAGGCACAGGCAAAGAGGTCTTTGCCCAATCAATACATTATGCCAGCAATCGCGCCGGTAAAAGTTTTGTTGCCGTTAACTGTTCATCATTCAGTAAAGAGTTGCTCGAAAGCGAAATGTTTGGTTATCGTGCAGGCGCATTTACAGGTGCTTTAAAAGATAAAAAAGGGCTTTTTGAAGAAGCAGATGGAGGGACAATATTACTTGACGAAATAGGCGAAATGGCATTTGAACTTCAATCAAAGCTACTTAGGATACTTGAAAGTGGCGTATACATAAAGATTGGGGATACAAAGCCAACGCACGTAGATGTGCGCATAATAGCTGCTACTAATCGTGATTTGCCCAAAGAAATTGAGAATGGACATTTCCGCGAAGATTTATATTACCGTCTTTCGGTGTTTCAAGTGCTATTGCCACCACTTCGCGACCGCACAGGCGATATAAGGTTATTAGCACAATCATTTGTAGCAACATTTTCAAATAAATTAAACATCACAGCTAAAGGGCTTTCAGACCAATATTTAAAGGCATTAGACCGACATAGGTGGAATGGCAATATCAGAGAACTACGCAATGTTATTGAACGTAGCCTTATTGTGTGTGCCGATAATACTTTAAAAATTGAAGATTTACCTATCGACCTTCAAAATAAGCATTACGAAGAGTCAACCGATTCTGCACCGAATGAATTTGAACTATCATCAATGGAACGTCGCCATATAAGTCGAGTTCTTGCCTACACACACGGAAATAAGACCGAAACCGCTCGCCTATTAAAAATAGGATTGACAACACTCTATCGTAAAATCGAAGAATATCAAATTAGCTAATTTGCTGGCTGATTTTCCCATATTGGTGGGCTACCTTTTCATTTTGGAGTGGTAGCTCACCAATCTTTTTGTTGTCATATCGTGTTAATATGTTGTGTAATTGCATATTGCGTTATTCACACCGACTTTGGCACAAATATCGCATTGTATAAAGAGTGTAAATGAATTTAATCACGATAAAAAATAATAAGAAATGGGAATTACATTGACTTTTACTTTATGCTTAGTTGGAGGATTGATATTATTCTACCTATTTTGGAAATGCGTAGATTGGTTTGAAACAATTTAATTAGAAAAAAGATGTATACAACACTGTTAATTTTAGGCATCATCATCTTTGTATATTTGATGTATGTACTTATAAAGCCCGAAAAATTTTAATCTATAACAAAAATGAATACAGAATTATTAGGCGTTGTTTTTCAAATTTTGTTGATGATAGCATTAAGCTATCCATTAGGAAAATATATTGCAAAAGTATATAAGGGTGAGAAAACCTGGTCAGATTTTTTTGAACCCATCGAGCGGATTCTATACAAATTATGCGGGATAGACCCCACTAAGGAAATGTCGTGGAAGTCATTCCTCAAAGCATTGTTGATGGTAAATGCGTTTTGGTTTATATGGGGCATGATACTTCTAATCTCACAAGGAATGCTACCCCTGAATCCCGACGGGAATTTAGCTCAAAGTGCCCACCAAGCATTTAATACATGTATCAGTTTTATGGTAAATTGTAATTTACAACATTATAGTGGTGAGAGTGGCTTAACCTATTTCACACAACTATTTGTAATCATGCTTTTCCAATTTATCACAGCTGCAACAGGAATGGCAGCTATGGCTGGAATAATGAAAGCCCTTTCGGTGAAGACAAGTAAAACGATAGGTAATTTTTGGTATTTCTTTGTGCGTAGTTGCACTCGCATATTATTACCATTGTCGTTGGTTGTTGGATTTATTTTGATATTACAAGGTGTACCAATGGGATTTGATGGCAAAATGGAGGTAACGACTTTAGAAGGCAAACAGCAATTAGTGTCGCAAGGACCAGCCGCAGCAATTATTGCAATAAAACAGTTAGGGACAAATGGTGGCGGATATTTTGGAGTAAACGCATCACACCCCCTCGAAAATCCCACATATCTAAGTAACATGGTAGAATGTTGTTCAATATTGCTTATCCCGATGGCATTGATTTTTGCATTTGGCTTTTACTTAAAGAGGGAAAAACTTGCATATTGGATTTTTGGGGTAATGCTATTTGCGTATATTGCAGGAGTAGGCATAAATTATTGGCAAGAGACTAATGGCAATCCACGCATTACTGAAATGAATATATCGCAATCAAATGGAGCAATGGAAGGGAAAGAAGTGCGATTTGGTGCAGGAGCAACGGCATTATGGAGTGTCACGACCACTGTAACCTCAAACGGTTCAGTAAATGGAATGCACGATTCAATGATGCCACTTTCGGGTACCGTAGAGATGCTTAATATGCAGATTAACACATGGTTTGGAGGTGTAGGAGTAGGATTTATGAATTACTTTACATTTATAATAATTGCAGTATTCATAAGTGGATTAATGGTTGGGCGTACACCCGAGTTTTTAGGGAAAAAGATTGAAGCCCGCGAAATGAAGATTGCGACCATCATTGCCCTACTTCACCCATTTGTAATTCTCGTTGGCACAGGATTGGCATGTTATCTTTTTGTATATCACCCACAATTTGTGGATAGCGAAGGTGGTTGGCTAAATAATGGAGGATTTCATGGACTAAGTGAGATGTATTATGAATACACATCATGTGCAGCAAATAATGGTTCGGGCTTTGAAGGATTAGTCGATAATACACCTTTTTGGAATATTTCATGCGGAATCGTGTTAATATTAAGTAGATATGTTCCAATTATAGGACAAGTTGCAATAGCAGGACTACTTGCCAGCAAAAAGTCTATTCCCGAAAGTGCAGGTACATTAAAGACCGATACATTAACCTTTTCAATCATGACATTCATTGTTATTTTCATTGTTGCAGCACTATCGTTCTTCCCCGTTCACGCATTGAGCACGATAGCCGAATACCTATCATTGTAATAATTATATAAAGAAATATGGAAACTAATAAATCCACATCCTTGTTCAATAAAGGACAAGTAACAGAAAGTTTACGTCAGTCTTTTGTCAAATTAGACCCACGTGTAATGATAAAGAACCCCGTAATGTTTACTGTAGAGATTGCCACTTTAATGATGCTATTTGTAACATTCTACTCAATATTTGGTGACTCACATGGTGCATTTGGATATAACCTAATTGTGTTTATAGTCCTATTTATTACACTTTTATTTGCTAATTTTTCGGAAGCAATAGCAGAAGCACGAGGCAAAGCACAAGCAAATGCTCTACGCAAGACACGTGAAGACACCCCCGCTAAAATTGTAGTAGGTAATACAACAAAGACAATAAGTAGCTCTGATCTTAAAAAGGGCGACATCTTTGTGTGTGAAGCAGGCGATATTATTCCATCAGATGGAGAAATAATCGAAGGTCTTGCCTCAATAGATGAAAGTGCGATAACAGGCGAAAGTGCTCCAGTTATTAGAGAAGCTGGAGGCGATAAAAGTTCGGTTACAGGAGGTACTAAGATACTATCTGATTCAATAACGGTGAAAGTTACGACAGCGCAAGGAGAAAGTTTTCTTGATAAGATGATTTCTCTTGTAGAGGGAGCATCAAGGCAAAAGACACCAAATGAAATAGCTCTTACTATCCTACTCGCAGGTTTTACACTCATATTTATTATTGTGTGTATTACCCTAAAACCTATTGCCGATTACAGTGGTGCAACAATCACTATTGCTGCAATGATTTCACTATTTGTGTGCCTTATTCCAACCACCATAGGCGGATTGCTCTCAGCTATTGGCATTGCCGGCATGAATAGAGCACTTCAAGCAAATGTTATTACAAAATCGGGACGTGCCGTAGAAACGGCAGGCGATATCGATACACTATTACTTGATAAGACAGGGACAATCACAATAGGAAATAGGAAAGCAACACGTTTCTATCCCACAACTGGAGTCAATGAGAGAGATTTTATAAAACAGTGCATGCTATCTTCATTCTCAGACCAAACCCCTGAGGGTAAATCGGTAATAGAACTCGGAATAGCGTCGGGAATAAAATTATCGAGCCTTAATACGGCAAATGTGCGTCAGATAAAATTCTCGGCAGAGACAAAGAGTTCTGGTGTAGATTTACCCGAAGGAATTAGCATACGCAAGGGCGCATTTGATGCAATCAGAAATATGGTAGAAAATGCAGGTAATAAATTTCCAGAAAATATTGAAACAGAAATATCTACAATTGCAGGCAATGGAGGCACTCCTCTTGTGGTGTGTGTAAATAATGAAGTAGCAGGCATTATAGAATTACAAGATATTATCAAACCCGGAATACGTGAACGATTTGAACGTCTTCGTAAAATGGGTGTAAAGACTGTAATGGTAACAGGCGACAACCCACTGACCGCTAAATATATCGCGGAGAAAGCTGGTGTTGATGATTTTATTGCAGAAGCAAAGCCCGAAGACAAAATGGAATATATAAAACAGGAACAACAATCGGGCAAGCTTGTAGCCATGATGGGTGACGGAACAAATGACGCACCCGCCCTTGCGCAAGCCGATGTGGGTGTTGCAATGAATAGTGGGACACAAGCCGCCAAAGAAGCAGGCAATATGGTTGACCTTGATAACGACCCTACTAAACTTATCGAGATTGTAGAGATAGGGAAACAACTACTCATGACACGAGGCACATTAACGACCTTTTCAATAGCTAATGATGTGGCTAAGTACTTTGCAATTGTGCCCGCACTTTTTATGGTAGCCATTCCACAACTTGCAGCACTAAATATAATGAATCTTCATTCGCCAGAGTCGGCAATATTATCGGCAGTGATATTCAATGCAATTATAATACCAATTCTTATACCACTTGCACTAAAAGGAGTTAAATATAAGCCCATAGGAGCATCGGCACTATTAGCCCGAAACCTATTAATATTTGGACTTGGAGGCGTATTAATTCCATTTATCGGGATTAAGTTAATCGACCTTTTTGTTGGATTATTTATCTAAATTTAAATTACAAAAAACTGAAATGAAAACAATTTGGATTTCAATTAAAATAACAGTGTTATTGTGCATATTTTTTGCAATCTCTTATGTCCTTATATTATGGATATTTGCAAAAGTAACCAGCTCAAACGATGGTAATGCCGAAGTAGTGACACTTAATGGGGCGATAGTTGGTGCAACAAACGTTGGACAACAGTTCACTCAAGATATATACTTCTGGGGGCGGCCATCTAATGCTGGAGATGGATATGATGGTACCAGTTCAAGTGGTAGCAACAAAGGAGTGACAAATGAAGAATATCTCAAAGAAGTGAATCAACGCATTGATACATTTCTTTTACAACACCCCTATCTTGAGCGTAAAGATGTGCCAGCCGAAATGGTAACAGCGAGTGCTTCGGGTCTTGACCCTGATATAACTCCAGAATGTGCCTATGTGCAGGTAAAACGCGTTGCGTCAGCTCGTAAAATGAGTGAAAAGGTAGTGCTTGATATTGTCAATAAAGCGATAGAGCAACCATTGCTTGGACTTTTTGGCCCCGCAAAGATTAATGTCTTAAAACTAAATGTAGAATTAGATAAATTGCACCAAAATTCCAAAGGGCAAAATGTGTAAAAAATATTATCTAATATTAGCGGTATTTACATGCGTAAACATCATGACGCTGAATGCCCAAAATTTTGTATTAAAAGGTGGCTATGACATAAAATTTTCAAATTCATTTTCTTTACCTATATTTACGCAAATTATTTGTAATCCTTTGACTGAAGATATAAACTTCATCTTTGGGCTCACATTAGGAATAATATAAACAAGATGATTAACAAAGAACAAAATGTACAGCATTTTCTTGACTTGATTAATAAATCGCAACGCGGTAAGTTCAAGATATACATTGGCATGATTGCTGGTGTAGGCAAGACTTACCGTATGCTTCAAGAAGCACACGACCTGCTTGCTAATGGAGTAGATGTGCAGATAGGATATATAGAGACCCACAATCGCCCCGATACACAAGCCTTAATTGATGGATTGCCCATAATTCCTCGAAAGAAATCGTTCTATAAAGGGAAAGAGATAGAGGAGATGGACCTCGAAACGATAATAAGGATACACCCTGAGATTGTGATTGTCGATGAACTCGCTCATTCAAATATCGGTGGTAGCTTAAACGAGAAGCGTTGGCAAGATGTGGAGATGCTACTAAGTAGAGGAATTAATGTTATTTCGGCAGTCAATATTCAACATATTGAAAGTGTCAATGAAGAGGTACAACAAATTTGCGGAATAGAAATCAAAGAGCGAATACCCGACTCAGTACTACAAAGTGCCGACGAAGTTGTGAATATCGACCTAACTGCTGATGAACTTATAGCCCGACTTAATGCTGGAAAAATATATAAAAACGATAAGATACAGACTGCGCTAAATAATTTTTTCAAGACTGAAAATATTCTACAGCTTCGAGAACTTGCACTAAAGGAGGTGGCAATGCGCGTAGAGAATAAAGTAGAAAATGAAGTGGTTTCGGGCATGGGTGTGAGGCATGAAAAGATATTGGCATGTATAACCAGTAATCCTAAATCGCCCCACCGCATAATTAGAAGGGCAGCACGGCTTGCAACGCGATATAATACCACATTTGTGACACTATATGTACAAACACCACGCGAGAGTAATGACCGTATTACGCTCGCAAGTCAGCGCCATCTTATAAATCACTTTAAACTCGTAACCGAACTTGGAGGAGATGTTATTCAAATACAATCGAGCGATGTGCTTGGAACAATTGTAAAAGTGTGTAAAGAACAACAAATCACAATGATATGTATGGGTGTGCCAATGTTTAAATTTCCAGCAATCATGTGGAAAATATATGATTACAAAAAATTTCTCAGAAATTTAGCAAAAGCTAATGTAGATTTGCTTATACTTGCATAACAGTTAATATAGTAATTTCATGAATATAAGAACAAAATTATTTCTTGGTGTCGGGCTATTAGTAGCAATGATAATATTGCTCGTAACACTCTCTGTAACAAACTTTAGGCTACTAACAGCGCTTGACCCATCTACAAAAATTGCGTGGGTGGAACTTGAACGAGCATTGTTTTGGATAACAGTGTCGGGTGCTACTTGTATTGCTGTGGGTGTGGGCTTGCTTATATGGCTTCCTCGCAATATAAGTCGTCCTGTAAAACAACTTAAAGAGGGAATTGTAGAGATCGCTAATCATCACTACGACAAACGGCTTAACATGGCTAAAAACAAGGAATTTAGTGAAGTTGCCGAGAGTTTTAATAATATGGCGGAACGTCTAACAGAATATAGAGCCAGCACTCTTGCTGATATTATTAGTGCTAAAAAATTTATTGAAGGTGTGGTAAATAGCATTAATGAACCCATAATAGGGCTAAACACTGAACGCGAAATATTATTTATTAATGATGAAGCCCTTAATATCCTTAATCTAAAACGTGAAGATGTACTTCATCGCACTACTGAAGAATTAGCACTACGTAATGACCTATTGAGATGCCTTACACGAGAACTTGTTTCTCCAAAGTTGTCGACCGAGCCCCTCAAAATATATGCTGATAATAAAGAAAGCTATTTTAAAGCAGCATATATCAATATAATGAGTGCTGATGCGAACACCGAAAAATCTAAAGTTCTTGGGAATCTTATTTTACTAAAAAATATCACAGAATTTAAAGAACTTGATTCGGCAAAGACAACATTTATCTCAACAATATCTCATGAGCTAAAAACGCCAATATCTGCAATCTTGATGAGCCAACAACTACTTGAGGACAGTCGTGTAGGTGAACTTAATGATGAACAAAAGAATCTACTTCAAAGCATTAAAGATAACAGTGACAGGCTACTAAATATTACAGGCGAATTACTAAATATGACACAGGCTGAGACTGGCAAGCTCCAGATGATGCCAAAAATCACAAAGCCAATAGAATTGATTGACTATGCAATAAAAGCAAATAAGGTACAAGCCGATAAATTTAATATTGATATTGAGGTTGATTATCCCGATGAAAAGGTTTCAAAATTATTTATTGATAGCGAAAAGATAGCTTGGGTTCTAACGAATTTATTAAGTAATGCAGTGCGATATTCTAAAGAGAATGGACGTGTAATTATCGGAGCAAAACAAGATGGAGACATAATAGAGCTATATGTGCAAGATTTTGGAAAAGGGATTGACCCTCGCTATCATCAAAGCATATTTGACCGCTATTTTCGAGTTCCTGGTACTAAGGTGCAAGGTAGTGGACTTGGGCTATCTATATCTAAAGACTTTGTCGAAGTACATGGTGGCACACTAACTGTTGAAAGCGAAATAGGCAAAGGGAGTCGCTTTATCATTAGACTAAAAGCATAAAATAATTAATAAGCGGTTGCACCATTTTCTTCTCAGATAGATGCAACCGCAAACCTGTTTATTACTATATGCTATTTCTTTTTATTATTTCTTTATGGGAGCTCTTTTTCCTTTATAAGTAACGGCAGGAACGCCATTATAATATATATCTCCACTACCATTAATATTGCAATTTAACGTTGTTGTCGCATTACATCTGATATTACCTGACCCACCGACCGTTGCAACTACTTGGTTGGATAAAAGATTATACGCATTTATCGTACCTGAGTCTTGGGTAGTCAAAATACTTGAATCTGATGTACCTTCAAGATTTATATCTCCAGAACCTTTGATTGATGATGAAATTCCATTTGTCTTAATGGCTTTCACTTTAATATCACCCGACCCCCTCAAAGCATTATAAATATCGGTTGTCATGGCTTCTTTAATATCAATATCTCCAGAACCAGCGAGAGATGAATGAAGTTCCTTTGCAGTAATTGAATTTACATCAATATTTCCCGATCCTTTCACGGCAACTCGCGCTTGCTTAGCGGTGACAGTCGCAATTTTAATATCTCCAGAGCCCGATACATTTGCGTTGAAAGTTGACGCACACGTTATAGTATTAATTGCGAGAACATCACCAGAGCCCCAAAGATTTAGAGAAAGGCTATCCGCGTTTATATTAGAGTCAATGATTAAATCGCCTGAGCCCGAAAGATTAGCCTCTCTTATAGATTTACTTGACGCATATATTACCAAATCATTTTTACGACTAAAGCCAATATTGGTACCATTTTTATAATTAATTGTTAGCACTCCATTCTCTACATTAGTTTCAACTAATGGTATTATATTATCGGGACCTGTGATTTTTAGGCTCCTTTCACCATTGGTGTAAATTAATTTAAGACTTCCTTTTAATTGTATCTTTTGAAAGTCATTAATTGAAATATTTTTCGTTATAATATTATCACTTGGAGTAATACTCTTAGTATTACAAGTCATATTACAACAACTGGCAAATGTAACTGCTATTATAACTGCCGCAGTAATGAGCGAAATTGATTTTTTCATAATGATTGGTTTTTATCCTTTTAATATTAGACGCATCAAGTCGGCAAAATGTTGCACGGAGAATAGCTTTTTTTAAAAAAATAGAGGCAACCCTAATTTACTTGGGATTGCCTCTATTGTGAGATTGAGTGCGACACACGCGAAGTGTGTCAGTACTTATTAATTTTCGCTTTTCTCGATAGGAGTGACGTTCATATAAGTACGTCCATTCTTTCCAGTAGTAAATACTACAGTACCATCGGTTAGAGCAAATAATGTGTGATCTTTGCCTAAGCCAACGTTTTCACCTGCATGGTGAACAGTACCACGTTGACGTTTAAGGATGTTACCAGCCTTAGCAAATTGACCACCAAAAATCTTAACGCCTAATCGTTTGCTTTCCGATTCACGACCGTTCTTAGAACTACCTACACCTTTTTTATGTGCCATTTCTTTAAACTTTTAGGGTTATGCAATTACGTCTTTAATCACTACTTCTGTGAAGCATTGGCGGTGGCCATTGCGTTTACGGTATCCTTTTCTTCTTTTCTTCTTGAAAACGATAACTCTTTCACCTTTTACGAGGGGACGTTTCACCTCGCAAACTACCTTAGCTCCTTCAACGGTAGGAGCACCGACTTTAACGGCACCGTCGGCATCAATTAGAAGCACTTTATCGAAGTCGATAGCATCGCCTTCTTTAGCTTCGTCGCCGAGATAGTGAACATACAAAAACTTGCCAGCTTCGGCTTTGAATTGTTGTCCCTGAATTTCTACAATAGCGTACATCTGTTAATATTATATTTTACAGGTTTCTCCGTGAGGCGGATTAGACAGCTATGCCCTATCACTTAATGAGCCTATTCGGAATGAGCGTACAAAATTACAACTTAAATTCTTATCACGCAAGTACTATATAGAAATTTCATACTAATATTATATTTATGATGCTTATAAAACACATTTTAATAGTAATAAGGGGGATAAAGTGTATTTTTGTTAGTACTTTTGTACTGTAAACTAAGATTATGCTTTTTTATCTTAAGATTTAGTTATGAAGAATAAGAAAACGAGACTTCAAGTTATAGTAGAGATAATCGGTAATGACTGCATTGGTAGTCAAGAAGAATTGTCAATACGACTTGCATCTAAGGGTTATGATGTGACGCAAGCCACTTTGTCGCGCGATCTAAAAATGTTAAAGATCACCAAAGTAGCAACCGACAAGGGAGGATATATGTATATAATACCTAATAGCAACAACATAAAAGATGAGATGCTATCAAAGGGGCAAGCTGCTATACACTCTGGTCAGCAATCGGGGTTTGTATCTATCAATTTTTCGGGACACATTGCTGTCATAAAAACGCGAAATGGATATGCCAGCGGTCTTGCATATGATATAGATATGAGCAAGATGCCCGAAATCTTAGGCACTATTCCTGGCGCAGATACAGTATTTGCTGTATTACGTGAAGACGTAACGCAAGACCATGCGTTAAAGATATTTTCAAAATTTCTTCCTATAACAATAGAACCAATATAAGTAATATAAACCAACGAGGTAATTTTTTTAAACTGAAAGATGGACGAATCAAAAGAAATTGATATTATTGTAGCAAGCTCCGAATACGTGAAGTATGTCGATGAAATTCTCGATACTATAAATCGAGCAGCCAAGGTTCGTGGAACAGGTATAGCAAAACGCTCACCTGAATATGTGAAACAAAAAATGATTGAGCGCAAAGCCGTAATAGCTTTATGTAATGGCGAATTTGCAGGCTTTAGCTATATTGAAAGTTGGAGTAACAAGCATTTTGTAGCAAATTCCGGTCTTATTGTAGCCAACAAGTATCGAGGCATGGGTCTTGCCAAACGAATAAAGCGACGAATTTTTGATTTATCGCGTGAGATGTATCCTGAAGCTAAAATATTTAGCCTCACTACAGGAGAAGCGGTAATGAAAATGAACAATGAACTTGGTTATCGTCCCGTAGTATTTACCTCGCTCACCGATGATGATGCCTTTTGGAAAGGGTGTGAAAGTTGTGTGAACTTTGATATATTACAGCGCAATGGTCGTCGCATGTGCCTATGCACAGGAATGCTTTATGATCCATCAGAGCATAATCAAGGCGATAATAAATAATTTTTCAATCACAAAAAATAAAATAACTCATATATATATATTATGGAAAAGGAAAAAGTTGTATTAGCGTTTAGTGGAGGTCTTGACACATCTTTCTGCGTGAAATATTTGACTGAGGATTGCGGATATGAAGTGTATACTGCTCTTGCAAATACAGGAGGATTTAGTGCTAAAGAATTAGAGAATGTTGAAAAGCGTGCTTATCTTCTTGGAGCCAAAGGTCATGTTTCACTTGACATCACGCATGAATACTACGAAAAGAGTATTAAATATATGATATTTGGCAATATCCTTCGCAATGGCACTTATCCTATTTCAGTAAGTTCTGAGCGTATCTTTCAAGCAATAGCCATTATAAATTATGCAAAGTCTATCGGAGCAAAATATGTAGCGCATGGTAGCACAGGTGCTGGTAACGACCAAGTGAGATTTGACCTAACATTTCAAATCCTTGCGCCAGAAATAAAGATTATCACACCTACTCGCGACATGACGCTTACTCGTGAATACGAAATTGAATATTTGAAGAAACATGGTTATGAAGCCGACTTCAAGAAGATGGAGTATTCTATTAATAAAGGTCTTTGGGGAACAAGCATTGGGGGAAAAGAGACGCTACGCAGTAATGAAACTCTTCCCGAAGAAGCGTACCCAACTCAAATGACAGCAACAAAAGATACACGCATCACCATAGAATTTGAACAAGGTGAGATAGTGGGTATCAATGGAAAACGTATTGATGACAAGGTTGTTGCTATTCAACAGCTTGAAGATATAATAAATCCTTATGCCATTGGTAGAGACATGCACATAGGCGATACTATTATTGGTATTAAAGGACGCGTAGGATTTGAAGCAGGCGCTCCAATTCTCATTATTGCAGCACACAAGATGCTCGAAAAGCATACTCTCACAAAGTGGCAACAATATTGGAAAGAGCAACTTGGCACATGGTATGGAATGTTTCTTCACGAAGCTCAATATCTTGAACCAGTGATGCGCAACATTGAACAATTCTTACAATCGTCACAAGAAAATGTAACAGGAAGTGTGATTATAGAGCTAAAGCCCTATCGCTACACTCTCGTTGGCGTTGACAGCGACTTCGACCTTATGAAGACCGACTTTGGTGAATATGGCGAAGTGAATAAGGCATGGAGTGCCGATGATGTGAAAGGCTTCACCAAGATTTTAGCAAATCAAATGAAGATTTATCATAATAATCAAGAAAAGAATAAAAAGAAATAGCTTTGGTGCTAACTAAATAATTTTGAGATGATTAAAGCAGGGATTATTGGCGGTGCTGGATACACGGCAGGTGAATTAATAAGACTATTGTTGAATCACCCCGATGTAGAAATTTGCTGGGTTAATAGTAGTAGTAATGCAGGAAACTGTGTTGCAGATATTCATAAAGGATTAATCGGAGATACCGAACTTGTGTTTACGTCCGAAACTCCATTTGATGAAATAGATGTACTCTTTTGCTGCACTCCACATGGCGAGACTCGCAAGTTTATGGACGCTAATATCGTGCCCGATGAACTAAAAATCATAGATTTATCAACCGATTATCGTCATGAAGATGATTCTCACGACTTCATCTACGGCCTTCCAGAACTTAATCGCAAACGCATCGTTCGTGGCAAGCATATTGCTAATCCTGGTTGTTTTGCCACAGCAATACAACTTGCGTTATTACCATTAGCTAAGAATCTGCTGTTAAATAGTGATATTCACGTTAACGCTATAACAGGAAGTACTGGTGCCGGTGTTAAGCCTTCGGCCACTACACATTACTCTTGGCGCAACGATAATGTATCGATATATAAGCCATTTAAGCATCAGCATCTCGATGAGATACGACAATCTTTGACACAATTACAAAGTAGCTTTAAGTCGGAGATAAATTTTATCCCTGTGCGCGGGTGCTTTGCTCGTGGAATATTTGCCACAGCTTATTTAGACTGCCCAATAGAACTTGATGAAGTGAAAAGACTTTATAACGATTATTACTCCGACCACAACTTCACATTTGTTGTTGATAAAATGCCCGATTTAAAAGATGTAGTCAATACCAATAAATGTATCATTTATCTTACAAAAGAGGATAACAAATTGCTCATTGTATCGGTAATCGACAATCTTATAAAGGGAGCATCAGGTCAAGCAGTACATAATATGAACTTAATATTTGGGTTGCACGAAAAGGTAGGATTATCATTAAAATCATCAGCCTTTTAGGAGTAACCATAACTCGCAAAAAAATTGCATAAAGAGATGAAATTATTTGACGTATATCCATTATTTGACATAGAAATAGTAAAAGGTAAAGGGTGTTATACCTACGATGCTAACGGCACCGAATATATTGACCTTTACGGAGGGCATGCCGTGATTTCGATAGGACACTCCCACCCTCACTATCTAAAAACGCTAAGAGAGCAATCAGAGAATCTTGTGTTTTATTCAAATTCTGTGATAAATTCGCTACAACAAAAATTTGCCGACAAGCTGGGTAAAATATCGGGATATGATGACTATCAATTATTCCTAATAAACTCAGGAGCTGAAGCAAATGAAAATGCGCTAAAACTCGCATCATTTCACACAGGCAAAAAGCGTGTCATAGCATTTGGTAAAGCATTTCATGGTCGCACATCACTGGCTGTTGAAGCTACCGATAATGCAAAAATTGTGGCACCGATTAACGCAAATGGTCACGTAACATTTGTAGCTCTAAATGATATTTCGGCAGTCCACAATGAGTTGTCCAAAGGCGATGTTTGTGCAGTTATAATCGAAGGCATTCAAGGAGTTGGGGGTGTTCAAGTTCCCTCAGCCGATTTTCTTCAAGCACTTCGCGCTGAATGCGATAATAGTGGTGCAGTTCTAATCCTTGATGAAATACAATCGGGATATGGGCGTTCAGGGAAATTCTTTGCTCATCAACATGCAGATATTCGCCCCGACATCATAACTATGGCTAAAGGTATTGCTAACGGATTTCCAATGGCAGGAATACTTATCAATCCAAAGTTTAAGCCCGTTTATGGCATGCTTGGTACTACTTTTGGCGGTAACCATCTTGCCTGTGCAGCAGCAATTGCCGTCCTTGATGTGTTTGAGAAAGAGAATATTATTGAAAATGCCAAAAGCACTGGGGCTTATTTAATTTCGGAATTAAAGAAATTGCATGGAATAAAAGAAGTGCGTGGCGTAGGGCTTATGATAGGACTTGAATTTGAACAACCAGCAAAAGATATTCGTTTACGATTACTCAACGAGCAGCATGTATTTACAGGAGCATCAGGGACAAACGTTATTAGACTTCTTCCTCCGCTTGTTCTCACATGCGACATCGTTGATGAATTTATTTCACGCCTTAAAAAAGTTATATAATGAAAATAGGGATAATTGGTGCAGGAAATATGGGCGGAGCTATTGCTCGTGGTCTCGCCAGCAGTAGCATTATTAATGCTACCGACATCACAGTGTGTAGTCCGAATAGCCACAAAGAATTAGATGCTTTGACAGCATTCAATCCAGCAATTAATGTATCGACCGATAATGCAAAGGCTATTTATCACACCGATTTGATATTGGTTGCGGTGAAACCATGGCTTCTTGATTCGGTGCTTGAGCCATTAATTCCTAAAATAGATTATAAAAAACAAGCAATTATATCAATTGTTGCAGGCTTCACTCTCGACCATCTTGCCAATCTTGCGAAAGATTATACTAATAGTCCCGTCGTATTTCGCTTAATTCCTAACACAGCTATTGCCGTACGACAAAGCATGACATTTATTGCTGCAAAAAATGCGACACAAGCACAGATTGACGCAGTGAAAAAGATATTTGACACATTAGGAAAATCAATGATTGTCGAAGAACGTTTAATGAGTGGAGGTACAGCCCTTGCATCGTGTGGCATCGCCTATGTGATGCGCTATATTCGTGCTGCATCAGAGGGTGGCGTGGAACTTGGCTTTTATGCTAATCAATCCAAAGAAATAATTATGCAAACAATGCTTGGAGCAGTAGAACTATTAGAAGCGACTGGGAATAATCCAGAAGTTGAAATAGACAAAGTTACTACTCCGGGAGGCATCACAATAAAGGGACTAAATGCAATGGAAGCCAACGGATTTACGACGGCTGTTATTGAAGGTCTAAAGGCATCTAAATAAATTAGCTGTTTTAATCATGGCAGTAAATAAAGTTATCCTTATTGGAAATGTGGGAAAAGACCCCGATGTTAGATACACCGAGCCAGGCAAAGCCATAGCGTCGTTTTCCCTTGCAACCTCAGAGCGAGCATATACAACCGCGACAGGGGCGCAAATACCCGAAAAGACAGAGTGGCACAATATTGTGATGTGGGGTAAAAATGCTGAGATGGCAGAAAAATATATTCGCAAAGGAGCTCAGCTATACATTGAAGGTAAAATACGCACGCGAGTGTGGGAAGATAAGAACCAAATCAAGCGATATGTCACTGAGATATACGTCGATACATTTGACTTTCTCGGTCGCAAATCGGATTAAGGACAACGCGCAGTAATCGTTTTTAGCGTCTTATCACTTGTCAATAACTTGGAGTTATTAACAAAAAGTGCGACTTATCAACATTTAACGTAATTTCTATTAGAAAGATAGCGTTGTATGGCGTAAATGTAATTCCTTTGCAAAGTAAATAATTTGATATTAGATATATGGGTAAAATTATTGCAATTGCAAATCAAAAGGGAGGCGTAGGGAAAACCACTACGGCAATTAATCTTGCAGCATCACTTGCTATGGAAAGTAAAAAAGTACTTCTTATAGACTGTGACCCACAAGCAAACGCAACTTCGGGACTCGGTATTGACCCAAAAGTTATGACTTCATCGATATATGAATGCCTTGTTGATGACTATCCATTACATGGCGCAGAAGTGGCAACGTGCGTTAAAGGTCTTGACCTTATAGGTTCCAGAATAGACTTGGTTGGTGCTGAATTAGAATTGATTAATAAAGCCGATAGAGAACGTATTCTTAGTCGCCAATTAGACTCAGTCAAAGAAAATTATGATTTTATTCTTATCGACTGTTCTCCATCATTAGGACTTATTACCGTTAATGCCCTCACAGCAGCCAATTCTGTGATAATTCCAGTACAAGCCGAATATTTTGCACTCGAAGGTATTAGCAAGCTACTAAATACGATACGCATAATTAAGTCAAAACTAAATCCGGCACTCGAAATCGAAGGCTTTTTATTGACAATGTATGATGCTCGCTTGCGTCTTGCTAATCAAATTTATGAAGAGCTAAAAACGCACTTCGGCGAAATGGTATTTAATACAGTAATTCCACGTAATATAAAGCTCAGCGAAGCACCCAGTCATGGACTTCCGGTGATAATATATGATGTAGAAAGTCGTGGCTCTATTAGTCACGTACAATTAGCTAAAGAGCTAATAAGTAAAAATAGAACAAAATAACAAATATAAAAACAGACCCGAATATGTCATTAAAACGTAATGCACTTGGTAGAGGTCTTGACTCTCTTATATCGATGGACGATATTCAGACGAACGGTTCCTCGGCAATAAATGAAATAGAAATTTCATCTATTTCACCTAACCCCGACCAGCCCCGTATCTCGTTCGACGAATCGGCACTTGAAGAATTAGCAAGTTCAATTCGCGAGCTTGGAATCATTCAGCCATTAACCCTACGCAAAGTAGCCAATAATTCTTACCAAATTATATCTGGAGAACGACGTTATCGTGCGGCAAAACTTGCGGGACTTACTTCTATTCCAGCATATATTCGCACCGCAAATGATAGCGAACTCACAGAAATGGCGCTCATTGAAAATATTCAGCGTGAAGATCTTAATGCGATAGAAATAGCTCTTACATTTAAGAAGTTAATAGAACAATATAGCCTCACACAAGAGCGGTTGAGCGAACGCATAGGGAAAAAGCGCGCAACGATTGCAAATTTTCTTCGACTACTAAAACTACCTGCTGAGGTTCAACTTGGATTACGCGATAAAGCGGTTGACATGGGTCATGCTCGCGCTTTACTCGTTATTGAGAAACCTTCATTACAGTTAAAACTTTATAATGAAATTCTTAAAAAAGGCTTATCAGTTCGTCAAGTAGAAGAGCTTGCAAAAGAATATCAATCACGATTAGAATTAGGCGACGAGCCAAAGAGCCCAGCTAATCACTTGAATACTAAGGAATATGATATATTAAAGAAACATCTTTCTAACACATTTAAGAGCACAGTGCAATTTTCATGCAACAATAGCGGTAAAGGAAAAATAACCTTTCCTTTTAAAGATGAGGTGGAATTAGAGAGATTAATTAGTATCTTTGACCGATTAAAGGTGAACGATTAACATCGTCCACTACTAAATGATACGTAAAATATAGGTGATATTAGATAATAACACAATGGATAAGCTTAGTAAAGGCGTAGTTATATTTCTATGCTTCGTCCTTACTTTCCCTTTTCAGTTAGCTGCCGAAGTGACATCAGAGCCTCAAAAAATAGCGAATGTAGCAAAGCCAATTAAGCCCCGTGTAGCGCGTGTAGAAGTAACTGATGAAGATGTAGCTACCGATTCATTATCAAGCACCAAGCGCGACTCTATTGCAAATATCACAGAGCAAGCAGTAATAGCTCGACAAGATTCGATAGCAAAAGATTCGATAGACATGGCATATTACGGAAAAGAGAAAATATTTAATCCTAATCCCACCAGAGCTGTGTGGCTCTCAGCCCTATTTCCTGGATTGGGACAGGTATATAATAGACGATATTGGAAATTGCCTATTGTGGTTGGAGGTTTTGTTGGTATCTCATACGCCATGACATGGAACAATAAAATGCTCACAGACTACACCAAAGCGTATGGCGATGCAATGGATAATGATCCAAGCACAAAAAGTTATATGAATTTTTATCCACCAAATACGAAAGAAGAGAGTATCGATAAATCATGGCTTCAGAAGTCGTTAAAATCAAAAAAAGACTTTTACCGACGAAATCGAGACCTCTCAATAATATGTATGGTAGGGTTATATTTCATTTGTATGGTTGATGCCTATGTCGATGCCTCACTTTCACATTTCGACATAACACCCGACCTCTCTATGCAGGTTTATCCTGCAATTATCGAGCCTAATCAGAATGGATTTCCATCGGTAGGAATCCAATGGGCAATTAATTTTTAGAAACTGTTATTAATTAAGACTTAAACAGAATGAGAAGGAATTTATTTACATTGCTTTTATGTAGCGCAACAATTATAGCAAGTGCTGCTCCAACGATACTAACAATTAAAGGCTCTATTAGCGATGATGCTATTGTATATCCAGAGAGCTTTGAAACTGATACTCAAGAGTTGATGAAAAACTGGTATCTTCAAAACTATACTGCGCTTGATGAAAACGTTGACAATAAACCGAGCAAAGATGTTTCTGATGCCGAATACATCAAACGATTAAAGACTATTCCTTCGATAATAGAAATGCCTTATAACCAGATTGTGCGTAACTACATTAACATGTACACACAGAAACGACGCTCTTTGGTAGAAAGCATGCTTGGCATGAGCCTTTATTATATGCCAATTTTTGAGCAGGCTCTTGAAAAAGAAGGACTTCCTCTTGAACTGAAATATCTTCCTGTTATAGAATCAGCTCTTAATCCCGATGCGGTGTCGCGCGCTGGAGCTACTGGGCTATGGCAATTTATGCTTGGTACTGCTAAGGGGCTTGGTCTTGAGGTAAATACTCTTGTTGACGAGCGTCGTGACCCTTATCGTGCATCAGCAAAAGCAGCTACATATCTAAAGAGCCTGCATGGCATTTATGGAGATTGGTCGCTTGCTATTGCAGCATATAATTGCGGTCCTGGTAATGTAAATAAAGCTCTACGCCGTGCTGGAGGCACACAAAAAGACTTTTGGGCTATTTATCCATTTCTACCTGCCGAAACACGTGGCTATGTACCAGCATTTATTGCTGCAAACTATGTAATGACATACTTTAAGTCACACAATATAAGTCCTGCACTTGCTAAGCGTCCACTTATAACAGATACAGTGCATGTTACAAAGCGTGTGCATTTACGACAAATCTCAGAGGTATTAAATATTCCTATGGAGGAGATTCAGGTACTTAATCCCCACTTTCGCCAAGATATAATACCAGGAGATATTCGTCCTTATTCATTGTCTTTACCATCGCAACAGATATGTAGTTATGTGATGAGCGAAGATAGCATAATTAGCCATAATGCTAATCTATATGCACGTCGCGATGTAGTGGAGCCTTCAAGCTATAATGTTTCAAGTAATAATAATGATAGCGAGCTAAAATTAGTTGTAAAATACCATAGAGTAGGACGAGGTGAAAGCATTACTAAAGTTGCAAGAAAATATGGAGTATCGGTAAGTAATATAAAAAAATGGAATAGGCTTAGAAGAAATTCATTAAGACGTGGACAGACGCTTAAAATAAACACATACAAGCGTGTTAGCGCTCCTGTTGAAGAAGAAGAAAATGTTGAAGAAACTGTTGACAACCGTCAACTCGCTCAGGCAAAGGTTCGCAATCAGGAAGAAAGTGTTGACAACAATACCGAAGAGGAAGTTGTGGAAGAAGAAGTAATAGAGACTCCTGTAAAAAACAGACATAGGAAAACCACAGAAAAAGCGGAACCTCAAAAGAGCAAGAAAAGCAATCAATCTATTGAAAAAGAAGAAAAAAGTAGCAAAAGCAAATCGATAGAAAAGAAAAAGAAGAAAAGAGACGACGAAAAAACTGATAAGAGGAAGGATAAGAAAAAGAAAAAAGAACGTAATTCAAGAGCTAAATCTCACACAGTAAAAAGCGGGGAAAGCCTTGCACGAATTGCTGATAAATATCCTGGAGTTACCGTCTCGGAGTTGAAAAAAGCAAATAATATTACAGGTTCAAAAATTAAACCTGGACAAAAGATAAAAATTCCTAAGCAATAATTGCTTTGCAGGATACGAGAAAGCGGGAGATTAGTAACAATCCCCCGCTTTCTTATATTGTGATGATAATGTGCTACACGTTGAAACGGAAGTGCATTATATCGCCATCTTGCACGATATATTCTTTACCTTCTACATTCATCTTACCAGCTTCTTTACATGCAGCTTCGGTACCAAGCGTTACATAATCGATATATTTAATTACTTCGGCACGGATAAATCCTTTTTCAAAATCGGTGTGTATTACTCCTGCGCATTGAGGTGCTTTGCTACCTTTAAGATATGTCCATGCTCGCACTTCTTGAACTCCAGCAGTGAGGAATGTTTCAAGATTAAGTAATGAATAGGCTTTGCGTATGAGTCGAGAAACGCCAGATTCTTGTAGCCCTATTTCATTAAGGAACATTTGACGCTCTTCGTAGGTATCAAATTCGGCAATTTCAGATTCTGTTTTTGCTGCAACAATAAGTATCTCGGCCATTTCATCTTTCACCGCTTCACGTACCATATCAACATATTTATTGCCATTTACAGCCGCGGCATCATCTACATTGCACACATACATAACAGGCTTACTCGTTAAAAGGAATAATTCACGTGCATATTTTTGTTCATCTTTTGATTCAAAAATTACTGTTCGCGCAGCCTTTCCTTGTTCGAGAGCCTCCTTATATTGGCGTAAAACTTCATATTGTAACTTAGCCGTTTTATCGCCACCCGTTTGAGCTTGCTTTTGAACTCTTGAAATACGTCCTTCGATAGTTTCAAGATCTTTTAACTGCAATTCATAATCAATAATCTCCTTATCACGCACTGGGTCGATATTTCCATCGACATGAGTAATATTATCATCGTCAAAGCAACGTAATACATGAAGTATTGCATCAGTTTCGCGGATGTTTGCAAGAAATTTATTACCAAGTCCTTCACCTTTCGAAGCTCCCTTAACAAGCCCTGCAATGTCAACGATTTCAACCGTTGTAGGAACGATGCGTTGAGGCGAGATAAGCTCGGCAAGTTTATTTAGACGTTCGTCGGGGACCGTTATCACCCCAACATTAGGCTCTATGGTGCAAAAAGGGAAGTTAGCTGATTGCGCTTTAGCGTTTGAAAGGCAGTTAAAAAGAGTAGACTTTCCAACATTAGGAAGTCCAACAATACCACATTGAAGTGCCATTTATATGCTGTTTATTTAGTTAATTATCTGAATTATTCGATAGATTTACAGTGTGCAAAGATACGACAAATGAATGCAAAATGAAAATGAAAATTAATTCTTGCATTTTAGCAAAAAAGTAATAGATTTTGCGTTAAGAAATTATGTTAATTGGTTATTTACTCAAGATAAAATAAGTATATTTGCAGAACTAAACCAGAATAAGTCAAAAATTGAGTGCAAACTAACATCAAAAACGAAACATGAATACAAAATTAATTTTATCATTGTTATGCGGTTCCGCTATAGTATTAACGGGATGCAGTAAAAAACTAAATCAGTTTAGTGCTGATTACTTTAGTACAAATCCATCTCCACTTGAAGTAGTAGGCGAGAATGTACCAGCGACAGTAACAGCCAATATCCCATCGAAATTCTTTGTAAAGAATGCAGAAGTTACCGTTACCCCATATTTGGTATATGCAGGTAAGGAAACGGCATCGGCACCTTATACCGTTCAAGGTGAAAAGGTAAGAGGGAACAACCAAGTTATTCCTTTTGAAAGTGGTTCTACCGTAACAATTCCTGTTATGTATAAATATGAACCCGAAATGATGCACAGTGACCTGTATCTTGGATTTGACGTAAAACAAGGCAAAAAGGCTTATGTTCTACCTCGTGTAAAGGTAGCTGATGGTGTTATTGCAACAGCTACATTATCTGACGCAGGAACTGTTAAACCAGCAATTGCAGCAGATAAATACCAACGTATAATTAATGAGAAATATAATGCAGATATTAAATTTCTTATTAATCAAACAAACATTCGTGCTGGCGAGCTTTCTTCAGAAGCAATAAAAGGACTTCATAACGAGTTGAAGGCTGCAAATGCTGCCGATAACAAAGAAGTTGAAGGTATTAGTATTTCTTCATACGCATCACCAGAGGGTGGTGTTAAGGTTAATACTCGTGTAGCCGAAGGACGTGAAAAGAGCACACAAGCCTATCTAAACAAGCAATTGAAAAGTGATAAGATTTCAAAATTTGGTGAACTTACAGCAGATTTCACGGCTCAAGATTGGGAAGGTTTTAAGAGTCTTGTATCAGCAAGCAATATCCAAGATAAAGATCTTATCTTGAGTGTTCTTGAAATGTACAAAGACCCAGAACAACGCGAGAAGGAGATTCGTAATCTTTCATCAGTTTTTGACCAACTTGCAAAAGAGATTCTTCCACAACTACGTTATTCACGTCTTACAGCATCAATTAATGTAATTGGTAAGAGTGATGAGGCTATCATGGCAGCTTTTGAAAGCAATCCTAAAGAGCTTAACGTTGATGAAATGCTTTATTGCGCAACACTAACAAAGGATAATAACAAGAAGTTGAAAATCTATGAAACTGCTGTTAATCAGTTCCCAGATGACCATCGTGCATATAATAACTTAGGTATGTGCCAATATATCAACAAAGATATTGAATCAGCATCAAGGAACTTCGCTAAGGCAGGTAGTATGGCTCCAGCAAGTTCTGAAGCTAAGATGAATCTTGGACTTGTGTCATTGGCAAACAATGATTATCGCACAGCTCATGAGAAATTTGGTAGCGCAGTAGGCGTTAACGAACTTCCTGAAGCTCTTGGTGTACTTTACATGAAGACTGGTGATTACAGTGCAGCAGCAAAATCATTTGGTGATTCAAAGACTAACAATGCAGCATTATCACAAATTCTTGTAAAGGATTACAGTGCAGCAAAGAAGACTCTTTCATCAATAGAAAATCCTGATGCAACAACACATTATTTAAATGCAATTCTTGGTGCTCGCACAAATAATGAACAAGTTGTTACTTCAAATCTACGTAAGGCTGCAAGCCTTGACGGTAACATGGTGAAGAAAGCAAAGAGCGATCTTGAATTTGCAAAATTTGATATTTCAAAGATTTTTTAGTCGATAGGCTACATTAAGTATAATGAAGGCGGTGGTTCATAATTGAACCATCGCCTTTCTGTTTTATCAGGTGTACGCACAGTACGCAGTGTACGCACCCTTTTTGTATTTAGCTGATTGGGTGAGCGTTACAAAGATAGCGATGCTTGGTGGCGGATTTTTGCGAAAAAAAGATGCGTAATGATGAGTTGTGAGATGTGCGTGGGTGGAGTGGAACGTCTTCGACGTTCTGGCTTCGCGTGAAGTTTTCTCACACAGAATTCACAGAATTTTTGCTTGTGTTGGGTGGAAGAGTTTTTCCCACAGATAACACAGATTGACACAGATATTTGCGTGGGCGTGGGTGGAGCGAGAACGTCGAAGACGTTGCACTTCAGAACTTTAGTTCTGAAATTTAACCCCATAATGGAGTGAGCACATGCGAACGCAATTGTGGGGTAACCAGCTGATAAATAACATTCTACGTCGGAGACGTTGCACTCCATCGGCGTGTGTTAATACCTGTGTGTGGCGTGCAACGTCTCCGACGTTCTCGCTTCGC
>JAVWYO010000018.1:0-29924 GCA_036661515.1 Muribaculaceae bacterium
GTAGCTCAGTTGGTTAGAGCGTCGGATTGTGGTTCCGAAGGTCGGGGGTTCGAGACCCCTTCTTCACCCAAAGAATAGAGGAGGTCAAAAACAATTGGCTTCCTCTATTTATTATATAAGCAAGATTATATATATTTGCACTATTATGAAAAAGAAGATTACGTTTAATCAAGATGATTACATCAAGGCCAACCGCATTGCAAGTCGGGAGGAAGAGATTGAAAGGCATGGACACCCCGTTTGTTACGGAAGAGTCCATAAGTCAAAAAAGATTTATGACCGTAAGAGAGTTAAGGCAGGCAATAAGGACCTGCCTTATTTTTTTGTAATCACCTTATACAAGTACTCACACACAATATCTTATTAAGCAAAACAAGGGCTTCTACCATTTTATAAGTAGAAGCCCTTGTATTTTAGGGTGCGTATCCGCAATCTTTTATTTTAGGCCTAATTTTGCCTTTACAAGAGGTGTTATGTCTTGTGATGGTGCGCCTGAGTAAACTACTGCAGGGATTGAAAGATCGAAGATATATGTAAAGTTATTCTCTGCACCTACTGCCTTGATAGCTTTTTGAAGTTTTTCAGTGATAGGAGCAAGAAGTGCCTCTTGTTGCTTTTGAAGATCTTGACTTGCCATTTGTTGGAAGTTTTGTATCTTAGTTTGATTTTCTTGTAGCTCTTGCATACGACGATCTTTGATAGATTGTGGTGTAGCAGCATCTAAAGCTTGAAAATCGGTATATTTTTTAGTAAATTCTTCTTGAAGTTTTTTGTATTCGTCCTCATATTTCTTAGAAACTTCTACAAGTGTCTTCTCGGCTACTGCTTTTTCAGGCATTGTCTCAAAAATCTGCTGAGAATTCACATTACCAAACTTCAATGTTTGTGCGCAAAGGCACATAGGCACTGCGATTAGCGCAGTTAATAACAATTTCTTTATCATTTCAATTTTTAATTTGTTTATTCTATCTCTTTTTTATTTTAGCATTTGCGCTACAAAATTACAATATTATTTTGAATATCCTAATTTTGCTAATACATCATTACTAACATCAATCCTTGGTGAAGCAAAAACAATGCCTTCTGACGATGCTCTATCAAAAATCACTTGATAACCACGTTCTTCCGATACCTTCTTAACGGCATTATACACGTCATCTTGAATAGGCTTTACAAGCGATTGACGTTTCTTGAATAGTTCACCTTCTGGACCAAAGTATTTGTATCTCAACTCGGTCACTTCTTTCTCCTTTGCTACTATTTCTTGCTCTTTCTTCGACTTCTGATCATCGGTTAAGAACACCATGTCGCTCTTGAAATTTTTATATAGCGTCTCACTCTCCTTTGCTTTTGCTTCAACCTCTTTCTGCCAGCGTTGAGAGATTTGATTAAGTTGCTCATTTGCCATTTCATAAGCGGGAATATTCTTTAAAATATATTCCATATCAACAAGGGCAAACTTCTGTGCCGACGCTGTTCCTGCTAAAGCCATTATGGCTACTAATACTAAAGCTATTCTCTTCATAATATCTATTATTTTATTATTTGTAACTTCTTATTTGACGCTAAGATAACAAAATAGTTTACTTAAGATGATTTTTTTATGATATATTCTAAATTATAAACTCTTAGTTAGAATTCTTGTCCAAGCACAAAGTGGAAGTGACTACCTCCCTTTGTTCCATAAACGGTGTCAAATCCATAAGCCCAGTCAATACCCATCATACCAATCATTGGTAAGAAAATTCTCACACCAACTCCAGCCGAACGCTTGAGGTTGAAAGGTGCAAAGTCTTGTAATTCAGACCATGAATTACCTCCCTCAAGGAATGCAAGTCCGTAGATTGTAGTTGACGGTTGCAACATGAATGGGAAGTGAAGTTCAAAGCAGAAACGTGTGTAAGCATATCCCTCTTTTCCCCATGGGGTCAATGCTCCATTGTCATATCCACGTAGGGCAATTGTCTCGGTTGCATAAGTGTAACTTCCGCTCATTCCATCACCACCTACATAGAATGTTTCAAATGGTGACTTCAAATACTTATTATAGCTACCAAGAAGACCAATATCAGCACGCGTCATCATTACAAGCGTCCATTGTCCATCTGGGTCGGTAAGAGGAGTATAAGTACGAGCCTTGAATCTCAGTTTCCAATATTCAATCCACTTATATAGTTGCTTCTTCGAGTCAACGGTATTTGCTTCAGAAAGAGCCTTCCAATTTTTATCCTGCATCAACGACACTGGAGGTGTCATTTGAAAATTAATAGAGAACGAACTACCACGACGTGTATATAATGGATTGTCAATACTACTACGAGCAAGTGTTAAGCCAAGTACAATAGAATTAGATACACCATTGTTCATATAATAAAGATATTCCCAATTCTTTAAATAATACCATTGATAGCTCAACTCGGCGGTAAACGTGAAGTAGTCATCTGGCCAGCTTAGACGCTTACCAAATCCTACTGTTATTCCTGCCATTTGCAACGTTTTGTGTGGGTCATAGGCATTCTCTATGTTACTTTGATAGTAATCATTTGAGCCATATCCATAGCCATATCCATAGCCATTACCTCCAGCATAAGGATTTGACCAATTGCTATTGTAATATGATGAGTTTACACCTGTTTGTCGTGAGTAATAAGCCGACACCGATAATGAGTTAGGACGTTTACCTCCAAACCAAGGGTCCAAGAACGAGACACTATATGATTGATAATATCGAGCATTAGTCTGTGCACTGACTGTGAATGTCTGACCTTCTCCTTGTGGAATTATACCTTTATAGCGAGATGGGTTAAAGAGATTCTGAATAGAGAAATTTGTAAATTTCAAACTCAACTTACCAATAATACCCGTCTGTCCCCAACCAGCTGAGAACTCAATCTGGTCATTAGCCTTCGATTCAAGATTAAACAAGATGTCAACAGTTCCATTCTCCTCATTAGGTTCAGGACGAATATCCATCTTCTCTGGGTCGAAATGCCCTGTTTGAGCAATTTCACGAGCCGAACGCATTAAGTCGGCCTTAGAAAATAATTGTCCTGGCTTCACGCGAAGTTCACGACGCACTACTTTCTCATATAATCTGTCATTACCATTAATAACTACCTTATTAACTCGTGCTTGTGGACCCTCCATCATACGGAGTTCAAGAGCTACGGAGTCATTCTTTATATTCTGTTCAATAGGAACAAGCTGATAGAAAAGATAACCGCGATTCATATACAAGTTAGACACAGCATCTTCATCTTCACTTGTACGCTTCGTTAGAAGTTTTTGATTATACACATCGCCAGGTTTGATTCCAAGTACATTATTAAGTACATCAGACGAATAAAGTGTGTTACCGACCCAATTAATATCAGAAATGTGATATTTCTTACCCTCTTCAAGAGTAATATACACATCAACCGACTTATCATTGAAATTTGCAACACTATCCTTTAGTATCTTAGCATCACGATATCCTTTTTCGTTGTATTTATCGAGGATAAGCTGAATATCAGCATCAAAATCATCACGAACAAATTTTTTCTGTTTGAATAGATTAAGTATATAACCGTTTTCGTTGGTTTTTTTCATTACACGCTGAATAGCGCGATCGCCCATCACCTCATTGCCATCGATATATATCTTGTGTACCTTTACTTTATCATGCTTGTTAACAGAAATATCAACAATCATCTCATTTTCATGACTTATATCTTCCCTTTGAGCAATCTTTACATCAGCATTCTTGAAACCTTTTGCAGCATAATATTTTTCAATAATCTGCTTTGCACGAGTTGCAATATTAGGCGTTATTTGGTTACCCTTCATCAATCCAAGACGCGCTTCAATATCATCTTTCTCGCCCTTCTTCATACCAAGATAATTGATTTGAGAGATTCTCGGTTGCTGGCGAAGTACTATCTCAATCCAGGCCTTGTCTCCATAAGTCTTTTCAACTCTGATTTGCACCTTAGAGAAAAGCCCTTGTCGCCAAAATCGTTTTGCCGCAGTGGTTAAACCGTCGCCAGGAATATCTATTTTATCTCCTAAAGAGAGACCTGAATAACCTATAATAATATAGTCCTCGTAGTTCTTAACACCAGTAATTTTAATACCAGCGATTTCATACTTCTTGGGCATTCCTGAAAATATTATATTCGGGTTATAAATTGTATCTGTCACTTCTTGTGCATTAGCTGCACTAAGACAGAAAGAAATTGCAATTATTAATAAGAGTAGCTTATTCCGCATATCGTGTCGTGATGTATATATATCTTTATTTAACTTGCTCACTTATCTTGCCATATCGCCTTTCGCGCGACTGGTAGTCGATTATAGCTTCGCAAAAATCTTCTTGTGTAAAATCTGGCCAATAACGTGGCGAGAAATATAGCTCTGAATAAGCAATTTGCCATAAGAGAAAATTACTTATTCTTAGGTCCCCTGCGGTGCGTATTAGCAAATCAGGATCGGGGATATTACGTGTCGTTAGATGATTACTTATTACAGCATCATCTATGTCTCTAACTTCAAGTGTGCCATCTTTAACTTCTTGAGAAATGGCTCGAACTGCCTCTATGAGTTCCCATTTCGATGAATAGCTCAACGCTAAGTTGAGTACAAGTCCTGTGCAATGAGCGGTGTCGTTCATGCACTTATTAAGACGTTCTTGAGCAAATTTCGGCATTCGAGCAATATCACCAATCATCGAAAGACGCGCATTCTTGCGTATCAATGTAGGCGTTTCTCGCTCAATAGCCACTACGATGAGGTTCATCAGCGCATCAACCTCTTCTTTAGGACGATTCCAATTCTCGGTAGAAAATGTGTAAAGTGTAAGATATTCTATCCCAATCTCTGAAGCGATTTCAGTGATTTGGCACACAGAATTCACACCCTCGAAATGACCTTGCGATCTATCGAGATTGCGCTCCTTTGCCCAACGTCCATTACCATCCATTATGATGGCTACATGACGTGGTAGATTACCTTTTTTTATTTTTTCTATCAATGACATTATATTTCGTTTCCACTTCTTTTCTATTTCAATCTACATAGTGACATTGCACGCATTTTTTGCTAAACTCATATGTTATCGTGAACATCATCGTTGAATACCAATCAGTATTCTTGAGGAATGAACTCGGTATATGGTTAAAATCGTCAGTGTCAAAACCATCTATCTTATCGCCAAAAACTTTGCGCATCGTAAACTCAAATCCAAGGTTTAATCGTTCCTTTAATTTGAACTTAACCCCCACCCCCATTGGGATATTTACTGCAAACGCAGTCTTCCCATTGCACGAAGCAAGCGTTGTGCCCACTCCTAATGCAAGATAAGGACATATCCGCTTTAAATGCTTATAGGAATACCCAAGTCCAAAATTGAAGAAGTTAAACTCCATCATAGCTCCCAAGTCATAGACTTGTGATTTGAACTTATATGTTATCCCTGTTGGTAGCACATCACTGTAATCGGCTGAATTTCCACTCAGCCCAGCAGTGTATAAGTTAGCTTTAAGCGCCCATCTATAGTCAATTATGTAGCGGAACAATGCACCTCCAGCAAAGCCCGGATGCTTCAAGAAATTACTCTTGTTAACATCACCTAAATAACCACTCATGCCAAGTCCAGCACCTATTTCAAAACGATAGTCTTGTGCATGAAGAGTATTACTAAGTCCTATTATCATAAATACTAATATTGCCAATATTTTCTTCATAGAGCTTTATTTTTCTTTATCTATTATAGAAAACGTATTTTGACAAGTAAAAGTATATTATTCTTCCTTTTATATCACTGGTTTGAATGAAAGTCTATTAAGGACTCCCTTCCAAATATTATTCATCAACATTCCATTTTCAGCTTCGCCACCAAACATGTATATGTAAGGACAATCCCATGATGATGCTACGCCACGTGACAATCCCTGCTTTGAGACCATATACCACACCGGCAATTCAACAGAGGAAATGGCTTCCCAATTATCATAGCTACGTGCTGTAAGCGTGCTATTCGACACAATCGCTTGCGCATTTGAAAATGCTGGCATATATTCTGGCAACTGTAATAGATTATCACCTTTCTTCCAGTGAATACCGCCATCAAGTGAAATATACACGTTCTTTGTAACCTTTCCTGCTTGGTCTCGGCCTCCAATAGCTATCCATGTAGTATGCTTAGTCGCAACCCAACGATTTTTATTAGTCTTGAAAGTAAAATATGGGAATAGTGCTACACCCTCACCTGGAGCTATCGGTGTATTGCTAATTTTCGCCCACGTTGTGCCATCAAAGCCCCAAGCATCTCCGACTACCTTACCAGCCTTATCAACACCACCAATAGTCATCACTTGTGGGCTAACACTCCACTCTGTGGTAAATGTAATCATAGGTGATGTACCTCTTATAGGGAAAGCATCATCGCAAAGAACTGGTGTGTAACCATCTTGACGTGGATATTCATCATGCTTATAATTTGCTCCTTCTTTTACTATCCCAAGTAGTTTATTGCCATAAGAACCAAGTAAAGAATAGAATGATACACCACAAGCGCTCCAAGATAGTCCATCTACCGAAGTATAAAGCGCTCCAGCGTCAGATAACATATATAGAGCATTATCAGTTGTTGTGAACGAATTAACGTTAGGAGTAAAACCAAGATTTACAATTGTCTTTGTCCATTTATTAGACGCTACATTATCAGTAATTGACATTGCATAACGTCCCGATTCTTTTATAAAGCAATACACTTTACTGCCATATTCAACCGTCTTTTGAGCAAGTGGCTCACCAATACTTGGCAAATCACGACGCGCAAGCTGATTCCAGTAGAGCGAATCAGGCTTCATATTATGAACATTTACTTTTAGAGTATATGTGCGTTTGCTTAGTTTATCTTGAGAAACGACCTCTAATGTAACTCTTCCTGTAAAGTCAATAGAATCTTTAGGATTTTTAGCATAATCAATAGTAGAATCTTTCATCACAGTGCCACCAATCACACGCAATGTAGCGCTGGAAAGAGTGGGCAACCCTATTGATAATACAAGTTTCTTAATTTTCGAACCTTTAGGCAAGGAGTCGGCATTAAATATTTCAGCATTATTTAAGTCAATAGTAAAGAATATAGAATCTAAATTCACAAGCACGCTTGTATCTTTAGCAAGTTTGAAAGATGTGACAGCAACATTCGATGATGTTACTGTGGGCTCTTCCGCGATTTTTGAATCTTTACACGAAACTATCGATGCAATTAATATGCACAATAAAAAATATATTGGAAATCTTCTGTTCATTTTTATATTTTTAGAAACCGCAAAGTTAACAACAAAATTCGTATAATTTGGCTATTTACGATTTTTGAATTGGTACCTTTTGATTCTTTAATTAAATTTCACAGCGTAAAATTAATATTTAGGCTTTAATATACACTCACAATTCATAGATTATGACTTATTCTATCGCATTTTATAGTTTTTTTAACTACACTTCATAAATTCTATTACATTATCGCCATGAATTTCTACTTTTGTTACCTCTCCTGTTATAATTGGAGCAGCTACTCCATCATCTAATACTGCTGGACTTTTTTCTATTCGCGCTATATCCCACAATTCGCTTTTGATAAAGGCATTCAGCAACTTTGCTCCTCCTTCAACCATTAGGCTCGTTATATTTCGACTATACAATTCTTTTAGAACTTGCAACAGCACATCGTTATATTGATCAATGGCTATATATTCAACACTACCACTTTTATGCGACTCTTGTGTTGAAAAAATTATAGTTTTACCTCCATCACTAAGCAACCTGCTATCATTAGGCACCACATCTTGGCGGTCTATGACCACCCTTATAGGATTACGCCCAACCCAGTTACGAACCGTGAGACTGGGATTATCAGTAATAACGGTGTTTGAACCTACCATTATTGCATCGCACTCTGCTCGCTCGCGATGTGTCCACATCGTCGTCACAGCATTAGAAAATATCACTTGACTACCACAATCTTTGCGAGTGCTATCAATATATCCATCTGCACTTTGCGCCCATTTCAGTATTACAAAAGGCCGTTGAAGAGTGTGAGCCGTCATAAAATGTTCATTTACTGCTCTACATTCATTTTCAAGGACACCTAACGTCACCTTTACACCTGCTTCACGAAGCATCGCTACGCCCCTTCCACTCACTTTAGCATAAGGGTCTAAACACCCAACAACCACTCGCGGTATCTCATCATTTATAATGAGTTTGCTACATGGAGGTGTCTTGCCATAGTGAGAACATGGCTCAAGAGTAACATAAAGAGTACTATCTTTAAGCAACGATTTATTGGCAACAGCGGCTATTGCATTGACTTCGGCATGCGCAGTTCCAAATTTTCTATGATAACCTTCACCGATAATCTTACCCGAATGTACAATCACAGCACCAACCATAGGATTTGGAGAGACAGCTCCCTCTCCAAGTCGTGCAAGTTGTAATGCTCTTCGCATATATATTTCTTCTACATCTATCATTAATTTCTCAATTAAATATTCTATTTTTGTAAAGTATGAAACAGACAATCGACAAAATACGTACCATTCTTGCACCTCTTTATTCTCAAAGAGAAATAGAGACTTTTATACGCATCATTTTTGAGAACTTGCTCCGCTACTCTCCAGTAGATATTATTATGCACAAAGATAGCATTTTATCGGATTATATGAAGAGTAAAATAGACAAAGTAATTGATGATTTAGTGCTACATCGTCCTATCCAATATATTTTTGGAAACACTTATTTTCACGGATACCACTTTGAAGTTACTCCCGATACTCTTATTCCTCGACCAGAAACCGAAGAACTTATCGACATTATAATTGATGAAAACAATTCTTATGACCTTTCAGTTCTTGATATTGGCACTGGAAGTGGGTGTATTGCCATATCTCTTGCTCTTGCACTTAAATTTGCAACAGTAGTAGCAGTCGACATTTCTCCACGCGCAATTGAAGTGGCTAAACGAAATGCCAAAGACCTTCATGCAAATATTGACTTTCAACTCCTCGATATTTTATCGGCTACTCCTCCGGCAAAGCCTATATACGACATCATCGTGAGCAATCCGCCATATATATGCAACTGGGAAAAGGCTACAATGGACGACAACGTACTAAATTATGAACCATCATCAGCTTTATTTGTAAGCGATGACGACCCATTACTATTTTATCGAACGATAGCACAATATTCACAAAAGGCATTGAAGCCTTTGGGAACTTTATATTTTGAAATCAATAATCGTTATGCCGACATCACTGTCGCGATGTTAAAAGATAACGGATATTGCAATATTACAATTCATCGGGATATTCACAAACTGCCACGCATGCTATCGGCTCACAAAATTATCGATTAATCTATGGAAAAGAAGAAACGCACCTACAATCGAGATCAAGCACTTTATCGTGTAGCGGCACTCTGTTCAAAGTGTGAGCAATGCTCTGGCGATATTCGTGCAAAGCTAAATGATTGGGAATTAAATGAAGATGAGATTGATGAAATTATCATATACCTAAAAGCTGAAAAATATCTTGATGACAATCGTTATGCTTGTGCTTATTGTCGTGATAAGGCTCGTTTTGACGGCTGGGGACGCATTAAGATTGCTTATAATTTGCGACAGAAAGGGTTAGCAAAATTCACAATTGAAGATGCTATGGCTACAATAAATGATAATGATTATCGAGAACGTCTATTTGAACTTCTAAAAGCCAAAGCGCGCACTCTCAATGGCAAAGACACATATAAGGCAAAGGCTTCGCTATATCGCTTCGCCACATCACGCGGATTTGAATCAGATATTATATTTCCTATGCTAACTAAAATACTTGGTAATGACTTGGATTGATGCTTTTTCATGCTTTCTCGACCAGCTCCTTCCTCGCACATGCCCTGTGTGTGGCGATGCACTTAATTATCAAGAAAAATATGTGTGCATTAAATGTATGCTCGACCTCCCTCAGACTCATCTACACGAACGAGAGTTTAATACTATGGAGCAACTATTTGCTGGCAAAACGCCCATTGAGCACGCTGCTGGATATTTCTTTTACACAAAGGAAAGCCCTTATTCCACTCTTATTCATGACATCAAATATCGAAATCGTCCCAAGATGGGACAATGGCTTGCAAGCGAATACGCTCGTGAAATTAAAAATACGGGGTTCTTTGACGGCATCGATATGATTATTCCAGTGCCTCTACACAAGACTAAGATTGCCAAACGTGGATATAACCAAAGCCAATATATCGCACAAGGTATTTCTGAAATTACTGGCATTCCTGTAGTCAATGCAATTATAGCTACAAAGTCGCATGAAACACAAACGCACAAAGGAATACATGAACGTTGGCTAAACACACAAAACCTTTATTCACAAAACGATATGATTAACCTTGAAGGAAAGCATGTAATAATTATCGACGATGTGATAACCACTGGAGCAACACTTCTTGCCTGTGCCAAGTCAATAGACAACATACCTGGCATTAAGATTTCGTTACTATCATTGGCAGTAGCTCAATTATAAGAAGCTGTTTTTAAAGTATTTTTATCGCAATTGCTGCACACGCTTCGGCATCTGCAAGAGCATGATGATGATTTTGTAAATCATAGCCACAGTGCGCTGCAACAGTATGAAGTTGGTGATTAGGTAGCAATTTTCCGTATGCTTTGCGTGATGCTCGTAACGTACAATAAAATTGATAATTTGGGTATTCCATATTATAGGCATTAAACACTGCTTTCAAGCAACTTTCATCAAAATTGCTATTATGAGCTACTAACGGAAGTCCTGCTATATATTTTTCTATATTGCACCACACTTCGGGAAACGTTGGAGCATCACATGTGTCTTCATCAGTTAGCCCATGAACTTCTGTCGTAAAATTCATATAATAGTTTGGATAAGGGTGTATAAGACTATATAATTTCTTGATAATCCTACCATCACTCACTACTACCACGCCTACACTGCACACACTCGTACGCTTCCCATTAGCGGTTTCAAAGTCTATCGCTACAAAATCAAGCATCGCACTTTTATTTACTTAGCTGAGCATGCATATTAGCCGCTGCTCTACGTCCATCGCCCATCGCAAGGATTACGGTTGCACCTCCACGCACAATGTCACCACCAGCATATATATCACTCACTGCCGATTGCATCGTTTCCTCATTTACTACGATAGTACCTCTACGACTCACTTCAAGCCCTGCAATACTATTTGGGATAAGTGGATTAGGAGACACACCGACACTCACAATTACAAGATCGGCATCAATATCAATTATTGCACCTTCTACGGGCACTGGCGAACGACGACCCGACGCATCGGGCTCACCAAGTTCCATGCGTTGCACACGCATCGACTTTACACGTCCGTTTTCGTCACCTTTATATTCAATAGGATTATGAAGAGTCATAAACTCAATTCCCTCTTCCTTTGCATGCTTAACCTCTTCAATTCGGGCTGGCATCTCGGCTTCTGAACGACGATATATTATCATTGCACGCTCTGCGCCCATACGGCGTGCTGTGCGTACCGAATCCATAGCCGTATTTCCTCCACCAATAATAGCTACGTTCTTGCCACGAAGTACTGGTGTATCGCTATCAGGGTTTCCTGCGCCCATTAGGTTTACTCGCGTTAGATATTCATTACTCGACATCACGCCAATAAGATTTTCACCTGGAATATTCATAAATCGAGGCAAGCCAGCGCCAGATGCTACAAAAAGGCCTTTAAAACCCATTTCATGAAGATTATCATACGATAAAGTCTTCCCGATTATGCAGTCTTTTATAAATTCAACGCCCATTTTGCGTAATCCTTCTATCTCAACATCAACAACAGCATTAGGCAAACGAAATTCTGGTATCCCATATTTCAAAACGCCACCTATCTCATGGAGAGCCTCAAACACAGTAACAGCATAACCAAGTTTTGCCATATCTCCTGCAAATGACAATCCAGCAGGACCACTACCCACAACAGCAACTTTAATATTACGCAATGTTGCCATTTCAGGAACCGAAACTTCTCCACTAAGACGCTCAGTATCGGCGGCAAAACGTTCAAGATAGCCTATTGCAACGGCTTCTTTCTTCAATTTTACGTGATAGATACATTTACTTTCACATTGCTTTTCCTGTGGACACACCCTACCACACACGGCTGGAAGAGCACTCGTCTCTTTTAAAGTCATTGCGGCAGCATGAAAATCGCCACGCTCTATGTTCTTTACAAACTTAGGTATATTAATGCTTACTGGGCAACCAGTGATACACTGTGGGTCTATGCAATCTAAGCATCTCACAGCCTCTTGTTGTGCCATTTCAGCAGTTATCCCTTGGTTAACTTCCTCTTTGTTAGTTATCCGATAGTCTGGCGCAAGCTCTGGCATTTTTACTCTAACAATAGATGTTCGTTCTTTTGCCGTCTTACTCTTTCTTAGCGATTCTCGCCACACTTCATTACGCGATTGAGCTATTATATCATTGTTGGTTTCCATATCTATATATCTTATTTTATTGGTCTTAGACGCATAAGCATCTCATCAAAATTAACTTTATGCGCATCAAATTCTGGTCCATCAATACACACAAATTTTGTAACGCCATCTATCGTTATTCGACATGCTCCGCACATTCCTGTTCCATCAACCATTACTGTATTTAATGAACACATCGTTTTTATATTATATTTTTTTGTGAGCAAAGCCACAAACTTCATCATTATTGCAGGACCTATTGTTACAACAAGATTTACCTTTTCATGATTAATTATGCTTTCAAGACCGTTAGTAACAAGACCTTTCTTGCCATACGAACCATCATCTGTCATAATAATCACCTCATCAGAATATTCACGCACTTGCTCTTCCAAGATAATTAAATCCTTATTTCTTCCTGCCAAAACACTAATAACACGATTCCCTGCTTTTTTCATAGCCTTGATAATTGGCAATAAAGGAGCAACACCCACGCCACCTCCGCAGCAAACAACTGTTCCAACTTTTTCTATATGAGTAGCTTGACCGAGTGGACCCACAACATCAGTTAAATAATCGCCTACTTCAAGCGCACATATCTTTTGAGTTGATACTCCCACGGCCTGTATTACAAGTGTAATAGTCCCATTTACTTCATCGGCATCAGCGATTGTAAGCGGTATTCGCTCTCCATTTTCGCCACTGCGAACGATAACAAAATGTCCAGCACGACGCGATTTAGCAATCATCGGTGCATCAACAACGAGCTTTACAACTTTTTCTGAAAAGTATTCTTTGCCCAAAATCTTATTCATATAGCAGGTATTTTCATTATTATTTGACAAATTTATGAAAAATCTTTCACATTACGCACTTCATATTTGAACTTAAACATTTTATTTCAATACCTATCTTTTTATTCTTTGTTTTTACATTACAAACATAGTATCTTTGCACAAAATAAATATTTGATGAATTTTGACTTAATTACTACCGCTAATAATTGTAATGCTCGCGCAGGAATCATAAAAACGGCTCATGGAGATATTGAGACACCTATATTCATGCCTGTTGGTACGGTGGGCTCGGTGAAAGGGGTTCACGCTCATGAACTACGCAATGACATTAAAGCACAAATTATACTCGGCAACACATATCACTTGTATCTACGCCCCGGAACTGAAATATTAGAACAAGCTGGCGGGCTACATAAATTTAACAGCTGGAATGGACCTATTCTTACCGATAGCGGTGGGTTTCAAGTTTTTTCGCTTGCTGCTAATCGCAAGTTGAAAGAAGAAGGAGCATATTTTCGTTCACATATCGATGGTTCTAAACATCTATTTACTCCAGAGGGTGTCGTTGACATTCAGCGTTCTATTGGTGCCGACATAATGATGGCTCTCGATGAATGCCCTCCAGGTACTTCAGAATATGATTATGCTAAAAAGTCATTGGCTCTCACTCAGCGCTGGCTACTTCGTGGCTGGAATAGATTTAAGGAAACAGAGGGAAAATACGGTTACTCTCAAGCATTTTTCCCTATAGTTCAAGGGTGTGTATATCAAGATCTTCGTTGCGAGTCGGCTAAATTCATTGCCGATCTTGGTGCCGAAGGTAATGCTATTGGTGGCCTTGCCGTAGGTGAACCAACAGAGAAAATGTATGAAATGATTAATGTCGTAAATGAAATATTACCCACCGACAAGCCTCGATATCTAATGGGCGTGGGAACTCCTGCAAACATTCTCGAAGCCATTGAACGTGGAGTTGACATGATGGACTGTGTGATGCCTACCCGCAACGGACGTAATGGCATGCTATTTACACAACACGGAATAATGAATATGCGTAACAAAAAATGGGCTAACGATTTCTCTGCAATACAAGAAGATGGAGCATCTGAAGTTGACCGAGAATATTCTAAAGCATATCTACGTCATTTATTCATTAGCCAAGAGCTTCTTGGTATGCAGATTGCATCTATTCACAATCTTGCGTTCTACTTATGGCTCGTTAAAGAGGCACGAAAACACATTATTGATGGCGACTTTAAGTCTTGGAAAGATGAAATGGTGATAAATGTCACTCGTCGATTATAAAAGATATAAACGATGAAGAAGATAAAAATTAAATTACCGCACGTAAAGATATTAGACCTCTATATTATCAAGAAATTTTTAGGGGCTTATGTATTTTCTATTATCCTTTTGTTGGCGATAGTTATTGTATTTGACATCAACGAAAAACTTGATGCGGTACTCAAAGCTCCTCTTCATGCTACTGTTTTTGACTATTTTTGGAACTTCCTTCCTTATTTTGCAAACCAGTTTAGCCCTCTATTTACATTTATCGCAGTAATATTCTTCACCTCAAAATTAGCCGACAACTCCGAGATTATTGCAATTCTTTCAAGTGGCGTTAGTTTCAAGCGATTAGTTATTCCATACATGGTTGCTGCATCTATTATTGCGGGGTTCACTTTCATGCTAAGTGCATATATTATACCACCTGCCAATATTAAGAGAATTGAATACACTAATAAGTATGTAAAAAATAAGAAGGTAGATTATGGTACCAACATTCAGATGCTTGTTTCTCCTGGTGTAATAGCATACATGGCTCGCTACGACAACAACACAAAAACAGGATATAATTTCTCTCTCGAAAAGTTCAATAAGAAAGTCCTTAAATCTCGCCTCACGGCACAATCGGTAGAATATGATACCCTTTATCGATGGAAAGTTAAAGATTACGTAATACGCGATTTTAAAGGATTGAGAGAAAGTATTAGAAAAGGCTCTAAACTCGATACGATTATATCTATTGAGCCAAAGGATTTCCTTATTGCCGCTAACGACCAAGAGATGCTAACTTCTCCTCAACTAAAGAATTACATCAACAAGCAGAAAGAGCGTGGAGTTGCTGGCATTAAAAACTTTGAAATAGAGCTCGAACGTCGTTATGCAATGACGGCAGCCGCTTTCATTTTGACTATTATAGGTATGTCTTTATCTTCACGAAAAGTGCGTGGCGGAATGGGCGTAAATATTGGTATTGGTCTTGTACTAAGTTTCACATATATTCTTTTCTCTACTGTGACGGCAACATTTGCAGTGTCTGGCTACACTTCTCCAATGGTTGCAATGTGGATTCCTAATATTATATATATAATTATTGGTATATACCTATATCGCAAAGCCGCCGTATAGTGTTAGAAACTAAACGATAGCCTAACGTTAATCTGCCTACGCGTCAAGTAATTAGGAACAGCATATTGAATATTATTCACATCTGTAACCCAATAATAGCTACTTACATTTGATATATCAAATAGATTAAATACATCTACTCCTACCCAGATGCTTTTGAAGTGCCTGAAGATATTGTTATACGATTTTACGCCATCTGTTGGCGCACCTACAAGTTGATATGAAGCTCCAATATCTATACGCTTATATGCAGGCGTCCTGAAATAAGCAATATCACGCGTGCTACGTGGCGATGTCGTAGGAAGTCCATCTGAAAATATAGCTCTCAAGCTAAACTTTATTTTGGGATATTTGGGGAAATAATCTTGAAAAAATAGAGCAAAACTATAACGCTGGTCTGTGGGTCTTGGAACTTTCACGCCATTAAGATTTTCTTGCGTTTTCATCAACGAGAAGCTAAGCCATGAATCTGTTCCTGGAACAAACTGTCCAAAGAATTTAAAATCAACACCAGCAACATAGCCTTTCGACTCATTTCTCCCTGAATACACAACTTTAAGGTTATCGATTTCATAGGGTATAAGATTCGATAAATTTTTATAATAAAGTTCTGCACTTAGCTTAAATGGCCGATTCATAGCGCGAAATGTGTAGTCACCGCCAAGAATCACATGAACACTACGTTGCGACTTTATATCCTTATTAAGACTAATATAAGAATTATGATTTTCATCAATCTTTTCTTCTCTATATTCCTTATAAAACGGAGATTGGTAATATAATCCCGACGCAAGACGCAAAGAAAAACGCTCATTGGCTGCTGGAATAAAGGCGATACTTGCACGTGGACTGAATAAAAACTCTTTGTTAAAATTCCAATACGAGAATCTTATTCCACCATTGAAAACGAATAATCCTGATTGGGTCAATAACTTATAACTGTCTTGCACAAATAATGATAATCTATTAGATGACAAGTTTTGTCGTGAAGTAAGATTATAGATTACATCAACTCCTGGAGCCACATTTGGCAACGAATAACCTGCCGAATCGCGCAATTCCCATTCACGTGAACGGTCATGAATATTTTCATGCTGATAAGTTAAGCCGTAAGATATATTATTCCTATTTATCGAAGTATTCCCTTTGAGAGTAAAGGATAGCACACTTGCCTTTAGCCGATTTCGTGCATGCTCATGATACTTTCCAACACCAAGCTCACCTCCAATACCTGCACCACCCGATGTGTCACCATTTGTGCCTGCTTCATCAAGCCAATATTCTCCCGAAATATCATACGACACAAGTTCATTTGTCAAATAACCCGATGCAAGAAAAGTGAAATCGGTACTCTTCGATTGTCGGTAATTTAGCGATATCGCTCCAAAATACGTTTCAAACTTATCTTTTTCTTGACCATCAAAATACACCTTAAACTGCTTTGCATTAGAACTCGTTCCAAAACTTGTATTACGATTTTCTGGAACAAATTTATAATTATTCAAAGCTATATTACCCAAAAAAGACACTTTTAACCTATCGTTAAATTTATAGCCAAGATTCGTTTGATAATCAAAGAATTGAGGATCATATTCACCTTTTGTTTCAAGAGAACTCAACAACGATGAATTGCGCTTATAACGAAACCCATGAAGTTGCGAGAATTTACCAGCTGTGTGACCAAATGATATATTACCACCCATAAGGCTCAAGCCTACTGTCCCTTCCAACTTTTCGGGCTGACGATATGTAATATCAAGTACCGAAGACATCTTATCGCCATATTCAGCAGGGAATCCTCCTGTAGAAAATGACACACCACCCACCATATCAGGATTTATAATACTCAACCCCTCTTGCTGCCCCGAACTTATCAGGAGTGGGCGATAAATCTCTATTCCATTGATATAGACGCTGTTTTCGTCATACGAACCACCTCGCACCATATACTGAGAACTCATCTCATTTTTTGAACTTACACCAGCCATAGTCGTAAGCATGGCTTCTATACTTCCACCCGACACGTCGGGCGAAATTTTAGCTATTTTTGTATCTATGATCTGCATAGAGTTTGTCTGCTTCTTAAACTCTGTGATTTCAACCTCTTGCAACTGATGGTCTATTTTATAAAGGCGAATATTTACTGTGACTTCACCTTTTGCGTCTATTAATTTTTGTGTAGCATCTTTGAAACCAATACAACTAAAAATAAGTTCTACGGTATCGCGAGGAGAAATATTAAGTGAATATTGCCCCTGTAAATCAGTACTTTTACCTATAGCTGTACCTGCCACACGCACTGTTGCAAATTCAATGGGTTGATTATCAGCATCAATAACTTTACCCGATATTTTTAATTGAGCATTCAGTGATAGGCCTGATAGCAAGCACACTAAAACCAATATTATATTATAAGATATTTTCATTACAAGTCATAAAATCAATTATTATAGTGGAAATAAATTTTTGAGTTATCCCATTACATATTTAAACGTCAAAAAGTGCATTTCATTATAACAACCTCATATTTTTTCAATATTCCTGTTTTTTTGTGTATGTTTGTATGTAAAAACAAACAGTTATAATATTACAATATGAGTACTTTTCACGATTTATTGGTAAAACGCCATAGCATACGTAAATATACCTCACAAGAGGTTTCTCCAGATGATGTAAAACTTATTATGGAAGCAGCCTTAATGGCACCATCATCAAAGCGTACCACGCCTTGGCAATTTTTACTTATTGAAGACAAAGCAAAATTAGAAATTCTTAGCCATTGTAAGGATTTTGGAGCAAGTCCTATCGCTAACTGTAGTCTTGCTATTATAGTTATGGTAAATCCTGCCATTAGCGAAGCTTGGATTGAAGATGCAGCAATAGCAGCAACTCTAATACAACTACAAGCCGAAGATTTAGGACTGGGAAGCTGTTGGATTCAAGTACATGGACGTTTTACTAAAGAAGGACAACCTGCCGAAGAATTTATTGAAGAAAATCTTAATGTTCCAAACGAATTATCCGTTTTATGCGTAATTACTCTCGGACATAAAGACGAAGAACGCAAGCCTTTCAATCCCGAAAAATTGCAATGGGAAAAAGTACATATAGGAGAATGGAAAGAATAACCAAAAACACACGCACCGTAATAATAGGAGCTGGAAACGTCGCCACTCACATGGCAAAGGCTCTCAGAATGCGACTTAATATAATTCAAATATTTAGTCACGACATCGAGAATGCCCATATTCTTGCAAATAGCATTGATTGCACCTGTTTTACATCATCAATCGATGACATTTCCAAAGATGCCGATATTTACATAATCGCCATTAAAGATGATGCCATAGAATCACTAATTTCAAAAATTAGTAATTTTACACACTCATCATTATGGGTGCACACTTCTGGCAGTAAGCCAATGACCGTTTTTGAAGGCAAAATGAATAATTATGGAGTGTTTTATCCGCTTCAAACTTTTTCAAAAAATGTTGAAGTAAATTTTCAAGAAATTCCAATATTTGTCGAAGCAAACGACACCAAAAACATTGAGCAAATAAAAGAATTGGCACATCTCCTTTCTCCAAAAGTATATGATGCCGATAGCGACAGACGGCGACAACTTCACATTGCAGCAGTCTTTGCTTGCAACTTCGCTAATCACTTATGGACTATATCCGATGAACTACTACGCGATACTAATCTCCCATTCAGCATTTTAATGCCACTTATCAGAGCTTCTGTCAACAAGTTAGATAAGGTATCACCAGCACAGTCTCAAACTGGTCCTGCTGTGCGCAACGACACAAAAGTTATAGAGAAACATCTCAGTATGCTTTCAGACAATAAAAAAGAGATATACAAAACTTTAACAAACAGCATTATAGACTCAGCTAATAAAACAAATTTATGAGCGGAATAAATTACGATTTACAACAGATTAAGGCAATCGCATTTGATATCGATGGCGTACTTTCTTCATCACAAATACCCCTCCACCCTTCTGGAGAGCCTATGAGGGTAATAAACATTAAAGATGGGTATGCCATTCAACTTGCCGTAAAACATGGCTACCACATTGCTATAATTTCGGGCGCAAAAACAGAAGCCATTCAAAAACGCTTTGAAGGACTTGGAGTAACTGATATTTTCCTTGGAGCTACCGTAAAACTTCAAATTTTTGAAGATTGGATAACCAAATATAATCTAAACCATAATGAAGTTGCTTATATTGGCGATGACATTCCAGATATGGAAATAATGCAAATTGTGGGACTTCCAATAGCCCCAGCCGATGCAGCAATAGATATTAAAAACATTGCAAAATATATATCTCCGTGCAAAGGTGGCGAAGGCTGTGGACGAGATATTATTGAGCAAGTTATGAAAGCTCAAAGCACATGGCTATCAGATAAAAGAGCTTTTGGCTGGTAAAACAAATAACAATGAATCCATTAAAGAATCTTGATAAATACGAAGTGATACTCGCGTCTACATCTCCACGACGCAAACAATTACTTGCCGAATTAGGGGTCATGTTCAAAGTTATGGCACTTCCTGATGTTGACGAATCATATCCCGATACAATTTCTACCGAGTTGATTGCCTCATACATCTCGCGAAAAAAAGCTAACGCATATTCTTCTATAATCACACCTACACAACTCCTAATCACTGCCGACACTATTGTTGTTAACGATGGCATAGTACTTGGCAAGCCAAAAGATACAAATGCCGCGAGAGAGATGATAAAAAGCTTATCAGGCAAAACTCACAAAGTAATTACTGGCGTAACTATCAAGTCAAAAGATAAAATCACAACTTTTGATGCCACCACCGAAGTAGAATTTGCAGAGCTATCCGATGAGGAAATAGATTACTACATTGATAAATTCTCACCTTTCGACAAAGCAGGAGCGTATGGCATACAAGAATGGATTGGTTGCATTGGAGTAAAACGCATCGCAGGTAGCTATTACAACGTAATGGGAATGCCACTTCACCGCCTATACACCGAGCTAAAAACATTCTAATCCTCATAACATAAAATCCGCCTTAACTATTATGAATAAGTTAAGGCGGATTTTTATGTGTCATCTACTTTCGTATATGCCCTAAAGAATGACCTTTTGTGTCTTTTCTCCGTTGTCTGTAATCACTTTCACAATGTACATTCCTTTACTAAGGCCATCTGTAGCAATAGTGATAGAATTTGACTTAGGAATCTTTGACTCTATTTGGTCACCAGCAACATTAAAGATTGATACCGATGTAATATTAGCTTGTGCCGATATAATAACAGACGCATCATACTTCACAATTATAATACTATTATCACTGGTTTCAACATCTTGAACGCCTAAAATATCATTAAGCTTAGCATGTTGAACTGCGGTGTTGTCATATTTTACATATTTTAACTCATCATATTTCAATGTCCCACTCCATGCTTGTTGTGGTACTGGTTCATATTCCCCAGTTTGTTCATTCAAGACTGTCTCACCTTCAGCAATATTTTCATGTTTCATAAAGAAAGAATCATAGCTCCATTTCTTGGTTAATTCATCAGCACCTGAAAGATCCACATATTTACCATCATTCATTTGCCATGACATAATATTCCATCCTCTGAAAGTTATAGGGCGTGGGACTTGATATTTAACGCCTCCACCATACGTATTTGCTCTTACACCATGCCCAAATCCATTATTTGAACCATCTCCACACAAATAGACTTGGAGTATTCCATCAATGTCTGGATATATTATATCAGGACGCTTGTATATACGTATTTGCCAATATGCTTCAACGAAGTTTTTATCAAAAGCATAATTCTGAATATAGCAAGTTGGGTTAGCTAAGCTACTTGTAGCCGAAGATTGGTCAAGAGTGTTTTCTGCTTCAGTAGTCCAACCTGCTGATGAGCCTGAACCATGAGGGGAATACCACCCATTACTGGCAATATTCATAGGATCAACAGCTTTACTTGATAATGTAGGACGATATTCTGATAAGAATTTCCATTCATAAGGCTCAGCCAAGTTTCCAGCCATGTCAGGAAGACCTCCTGCCACATTCACAATAAAGCATTTATCTAATGGAAGATCTTCTTTAAAGAAGTAATGGAACACAGATGCTTTACTTATTAATTCATGTCGAAGCACTCCATCATAAACTTTACCCGAAGCATCTTTAACAGTGATTAAATTAGCTACCGCAGGTTTATCATCATTCCAATTAATAGGCTCATTGTATTCAATACGTATCACTGGACGATATGTATATTCCATTGTGGCATCTTTGCTTGGAGTAGTAGATTTTACTGTTGCTGGCGTAACGTCAGGAGGAAGAGTTGTTATTGAAAGCACATAATTTCCACCCTCTTTACCATCACCATCACCATCAAAGAATTGACCCGTTTGTGAGTTCTTAGCAATAGAACCATCAATAGTTATATCATAGCCATATTCTTCCAATAGTTTAGAAATATTTATACGTAGAGTAAAGTCGTTATCCCAGCTCAATGTTACCTTTCCGCTATTACTAATAGAGAATGCCTTTTCTACTGAGGCCTTATCCATATTACGAGAGAATGTTAGCACTATATCTTCAAGAAGGCTCACTGCCGTGGGGTCTGCAACAGAAGTAGCATCAATCTTTGCAGGAGATGTGCTTGTCATCTTGACATCACACCAAGTAACATTATCAGCGGCAAGTCCAGCAGGATTAGAAACTATTGTAACTTTCTTTGTAACAGCAGTGTATTCTGGTGAAGTAAATGTAACTTCATATTCCTTGCCAGGTTCAAGTTTCTCAAATAAAAAGAAGCCATTGTGAATCAGGTTCGGATTGCTCGTATATTTATTAAATAGAGATTCATAAGTATCAGTTATAACCTTTTTACCATCAACCGTTACTGTTACACCATTTGCAGGTACACCATTCTCTGAATTAGATACAATACCAGTGAGCATCGTTTGAACAGGATTCTCTATACCTCTATATTTTAGCATAGAGCGAAATCCAGCATAACCTTCAAGACGCTTGTAACTTTCGTTCATGTTTCGAGGTTGTTGGTCTGGATTGGTATGAAATCCGCCTTCACTAAGCAACGAAGCCATGTTAGTACGACGGTTTACTGAAAGATATGGATATTGATTTTCATGCGTTTCAACACCTTTTTCGTAAAAGGAACGGTCATACCATACTCCTCGTGATGTAATGCGCATTACTCCTGTTAAGTTGGGGTCAAGAATCTCTCCAAATGCCTTTCCTCCATTAGGAGTCTTCTCTATTTCAACACCACCACTTTTCCAGCCACCAAATAAAAACAATGTGGCATTGACTGGAGAACTTGAATCTGAATGTATCGAATAATAGAAATCGGCACCCCATGCGTTAGCCATATCTGAACGCTCATCTAAGCCGATATAATCGGCATCTGTTTCTCTACACATTTTTATTTGTTCGTCTGTAATATCTGTGTATTCTTTAAGATATTCACGCATAGATAATGCTACTCTTAGAACTTTTTCGGCCTCAGAATAGCCATATAAACCCCGATTTTCACGCGTCGCATGTCCAGGGTCAAGAAACAGTTTAAAGTCGCCCCATTTAGCTTTCCCAGCAGCTCCACCAGTCATTAAAGTACTTGAAACAAGAGCAAGAGTGATTGCACCTCGACGTATAATGTTAAATATATTTTTCATAATCAATATTAATATTTAAGGTTCATAATATATATACAACCATTATCGCTATTCTCAAAAGCCACTCTCTTTCCATCTGGTGATACGGCATGTGTCACTGGAATTAAATTAGTATCTCCTGTAAGCAATGTTGAATTGCCATTATTCACATCTACTGCATATAAATCAGAGGAAGTAAATACCACGCCATTGTCTTTTAAACGCGAAACGATAATAGTCTTATTATCGGGCAACCATGCTGGATATGATCCTTTTCCAAGTGAAATGACTCCTGTCCCATCAGCCTTACAAACAAAACAACCAGCTCCTGGTATTTGAAACACAATTCTACTCTTATCTGCCGATAATGCTGCATTAATAACCATTTTACCAGCAAATCGTGAAAGTCCAGAAACTTTAGAAGTAACATTAACTGGATCTGACATCATCTTTTCATATACACTTGTACGATTAACTTGCTGAGTTGTACCTTTTAGCGATACAGTTTTCACTCCGCTTGCATCAGCATAACTGACTTTCTCAAAACTACTCCAAATAGGAGTTCCTGTAATACTACGAGTACTTGGAACAAGCACTTTTTCACGGCCATTAATCACATCGTAAGACTTGATTTCATAGAATTTACGCCTTTCTACAACCTTATTAGCTCGCGCTAAAATAGCCTTGCCATCTTGGCTCCAAGCCATTTTATAACCAACGCCACTATCTGCTGTGATTTGTGTAAACCCACTACCATCTGACTTCATAACCCATATTCCGGTATAATTGTCTCCAGTTACCGCAAGTTGTTTTCCGTCAGGCGACCACACGGGTGACATAAGCGCATGGTCTGCTTTAATAAATAATTGTGGAGCTCCCGCCGATTTTGGCTGGGCAAACAAACTTCCACTGCACGCAATCACGACTGCAGCTAAGTAAAATTTTCGTTTCATCGTGTATAGATTTTATGATTATAGTAAAATTACTACTTCGCAAATATAACAAATAACATCTAATTAAAGCAAAAATCATGAAGAATTATTATTCTGTTTTTATTAACATAAATCAAATTTGACACTCCATCGGCTTGCAAAACCAGCGTCTACGCATCAACTCTTTAAACTGTATTACAGATGATTATCTCTGCATTTTAGCATGGCTACTTATTCCCATGCTTAATTAAATTCTCGACTATTAGTAATGGCAAAATTAAAAAACTTTATGTTTAATTATTAAAAAATGCTACATCACTAAAAACCAGCAAAACTCTTTTTAGCCCAAATTAAAAAAGAAATAATAACCAATATTACATAGCGTAAATAAATTTGGCTATGTACTCGGCTTGCAGTATCTTTGCATAAATAAATATGTCAAAATAAAGTGAATATAAAATCAATATATCGCCGAGCTGCTGACAATGGACTGTTATTTGGAGTCTTCTTGTCGGTACTATTCTTGTTGTTTGTTTTTAGCACATCAGTTCCCCTATTATCTTTCTTAGCACTTGTGATGCTTGTTGCCATGCCTGGAGTTATATTTTACTTCTTGAGACGATGCTATATTGAAGAGAACGGATTTACTACTTTTTCAAGCCTTTGGATGCTTGGCATTTTAATATTTATATTTGGGTCGTTGATATGTGGAGCCGTTACCTACGTTTATCTACAATATATAGCGCCTACATTTATATACGATCAGGCTAAGGTAGCTCTTGATATGTATCGCTCTATTGATGAGATGAAGGGGTCAGAATTTATAACAGTAATGGAGCAGGCTGTGAATCAGCGGTTGTTACCAACAGCTATCCAATTCGTTATTCAAATGATTTGGATGACAACCTTCTTTGGCTCATTATTGTCAATGGCGGTTTCTCTCATAGTACGAGCAATCAAACTAAAAAATCAGAATTAACACAATACATATAGGCAATGGATATTTCAATAATTGTACCGCTATATAATGAGGCAGAGTCTCTTCCAGAATTGACTCAATGGATTGAGCGAGTGATGAAAGATAATGGCTTTAGCTATGAAATATTGTTTATAAATGATGGAAGTAGCGATAACTCATGGGACGTTATCTCGTCATTAAAGGCTAATAATTCAGCTATTAGGGGCGTTAGTTTCCGTAGAAATTACGGAAAATCACCTGCACTAAATACTGGATTTATGCGTGCAAATGGCGATGTGGTAATTACTATGGATGCCGATATGCAGGATAGCCCCGATGAGATTCCTGAACTATATCGAATGATAAAAGAGGAAGAATATGACCTTGTGTCGGGCTGGAAACAGAAACGCTATGATCCATTATCGAAAACTTTACCTACAAAATTATTTAACGCTACGGCTCGAAGTGTTAGTGGCATTAGACTACATGATTTTAATTGTGGATTGAAGGCTTATCGAAATAAGGTTGTAAAACATATTGAAGTATATGGCGACATGCACCGATACATTCCATATTTGGCGAAAAACGCTGGCTTTAACAAGATTGGCGAAAAGATTGTTCAACATCAAGCTCGAAAATATGGAACAACAAAATTTGGCTTAAATCGTTTTGTTAATGGCTATCTCGATTTATGCACACTATGGTTTTCTTCTAAATTTGGGATTAAGCCTATGCACTTTTTTGGATTGCTTGGTAGCTTAATGTTTTTGATAGGATTCCTTGCAACGATAACTGTGGGAGCAACGAAGTTATATAATATGTATAGTGGAAACCATTATACACTTGTTACCGATTCACCATACTTCTTTTTATCACTCACCGCAATGATAATAGGAACACAATTATTTCTTGCAGGTTTTATTGGCGAACTTATTGCTCGCAATGCTGCCGAACGAAATAATTATGAAATAGAAGAGGAGCTATAAGAATATATGGAAAATAAAAAAATAGATTACCCCGATTTCCTTGAGCTTGTGAACAGGAGATATAGTTGTCGAAAATATTCTTCAACGCCAATAACAAAAGAGGAGATACTTGCCGTAATTGAAACGGCACGGATTGCGCCTTCGGCTGTAAATAGGCAACCTTGGAAATTCCTTATACTTAACACGCCCGAACTGTGTGACGTGGTAAGAGCCTGTTATGGTCGTGATTGGGTAGATAGCGTACCAGCATTTATTGTTGCGCTTGGCAATCATGACGAGGCATGGCATCGTGCAACAGATGATAAAGATCACACCGATATAGATATAGCAATTGCCGTTGAACATATATGCCTTGCTGCAACGTCACTTAATCTTGGAAGTTGCTGGATTTGCAACTTTGATGCCAAGAAGTGTAGTGAAATGCTAAATATTCCACAAGAATGGGAGCCTGTGGCGATAATTCCAATAGGACATGGTGCTGATGATGCTACAATTCCAGAGAAGAAGCGTAAAACAATCACCGAAATAGTAAAATGGGGAAGCTTTTAAGAAATATATTTTTCGCGCTATGCGGTGTCGCCATAGTGGTGTCGTGCAATACTAATGGTTGTCTTGATAACCAGAGTAGCATACCACTTGCAGGATTTTATGCGATGGATACAAAGAAAGCTATAACAATAGATTCAATATCTGTATATGGGATTGGAGTTCCTAATGATTCTATGATACTCCGAAATGCAAAGGGTATAAAACAGGTATATTTGCCATTTAGACTTAATGCTAATGTTACAGAATATGTGATACATTATGACCAAAAGGCTCTTGCTGATATTCGCAATAATGATACCCTTACTTTTAAGTATAAATCAATTCCTTATTTTGTATCTAATGAGTGTGGAGCAATGTATCAATACGAAATAGAAGACTTTGCTTATACTCGGCATCTTATAGATTCATTGGGACTTGTTTCTAAAAAGATAACGAATGTAAATGTGGAGTCAATGAAGATATATATGCGTACAAAAACGAAGCCTACCAAATGAGAAAGTTTGCTTTTATAGTAATCTTAATATCCTTTGTGGTGACTACAGTTATCGCTCAGCGGCGCATTACTCCTGTTGAACGTAAAGCACAGATTACTGTCGCTCCGCAAGGGAAGGATAAGAAAAAGCATCAAAAGGATAGCATAAAGATGGATTCAGCTTATTCCGATTCTACTAAGATGGCTATGGATACGACATCTAAAAAGATGATATATCCATTAATGCACAGCGTGATAGTAGGAGTAAATATTTGGGACCCTGTGATGCGCATACTTGGACAGTCGTATGGTGGTGGTGATGTATCGGCAGAATTAAGCATACACAACCGTTATTTCCCTACTATTGAGGTGGGAATAGGAAGTGCAAATAACACTCCAGAAGATGGTAATTTTACATATAAAGGCAAGATGGCTATTTATGGGAAAATAGGAGCATCTTACAATTTTTTTTATAATAAGACACCCGACTATCAGCTACTTGGGGGTTTCCGATTAGGATTTAGTTCATTTAAATACGATATAACCAATATCAGCGCAAATTCGGGATATTGGAATGAAAATACAAAGTTTGAAATACTTAATCAGAAGTCGCACGCTTTGTGGGGCGAAATTGTACTTGGTATTAAAGTGAAAGTAGTTCAAAATTTCTCTGTTGGTTGGGCTTTAAGGTATCGATTTATATTCAACTATAAGAAAAATATAAATTCCGATCCGTGGTATATACCAGGATTTGGAAACCGAAGCACCCCCATTGGAGCATCATTATCATTATATTACACTTTACCGTTACCTTCAAAAAAGAAAGTAGACCACACTCCACTGAAAACAGCTCCTTTAAAAAAATAATATATAATTATATGGCACGAATTGTGATTGTAGGTGCAACTTCGGGTATAGGTAAATGTGTTGCGCATGAATTTATAGATAGAGGTTGGAGCGTTGGCATTGCAGGACGGCGTGCCGACCTACTTGCTGAGTTACAAGCAATAGCACCCGACAGAGTGATGTATGAGGTAATTGATGTGATGGCAAATGATGCCACAGAGAGATTAGAAAATCTAATATCCAAACTCGGAGGAATGGATATATTCTTCTTGGCATCAGGAGTTGGGAATCAAAACACGGAGCTTAATTTTGCCATAGAATCGCGAACTATAGCCACTAATGTACTCGGCTTTACGCGAATGATTGATACTGCTTATCTATATTATAAGTGCAATTCATTAAGTGGTCAGATAGGTGTAATCTCATCAATAGCAGGGACAAAAGGAATTGGCGTTGCTGCATCATATAGTGCAAGCAAACGTTATCAAAATATATACATTGATGCACTTGAACAACTTGCCCACCAGCAAGATGTAAAAATACGATTTACCGATATCCGTCCTGGATTTGTAAAAACAGCTTTGCTGAATGATAATCGTAAATATCCTATGCAACTAACACCTGAATACGTTGCTCGCCATATTGTAAAGTCGTTGTTAAATCATAAACGAGTATCAATAATTGATTGGCGTTATGCTATAATGGTATTCTTTTGGCGATTAATACCACGAAGCATTTGGCGACGAGCAAATATAGCCAATGGATAAGATTGTGCTGCCCACCCAAAAAAAATAAGAGCCTATTTCCTAATGTGGAGGTAGGCTCTTACTTGTTTTTATTGACAAATAAGTTGCGTCAATTGTTGAGCGCTTGGATTTTGTGCTATAATCTCTCCCTCAGGATTTATGAGATAGCTTTTTAATCCTTGATCAAGATGGTAATTCTCAAATAACTGTGAACTACTTCCTTCATGATCATAAAATTGTGCTTTTGCATCTAACTTATCTCGGCTCATTATCTCACGATAAATTGCTTCACTACGATCATAATTGACCGCTACGAGATGTAAGTTTTTACTATTGTTTTTAGCAAAGTTGTTATATTCAATATTGCTAATACGTGATCCTGCATCTGCTGAGGACCAAAACGACAGTAAAACATATTTCCCCTTCATTCTTTGCAACGACATTGTGGTGTCGGTATTGCTAAGCGCAAAATTAGGTGCAGTAAACCCAATTTTTCCATCAGATACTTTATTAGTATATGAGGAAGAGAAAATAAAGAGCATTACAAGAGTCACAATAACTGAAAGTGATTTCTTCATCTGTTCTTTTTCAAGTTCATACTAAAGGCTTTCTTTGCGATAAATCAATCATTGCGTAAAAAAACCTCCGCCGATTTTCGGCGTTTGATAATAATCAAGTAGTGAAACTTTATTCACTATATATATCAAATATGATGCAAAGATACGCAATAATTTTATTACAACCAAATGTTATTGAAATGCTAAAATAGCTAAGCCACTACAACACAGTATAATAGTTGCCTTTTAGTGGCTCTTTTTTAACACTGAGTGTTAAATGCTAAAATTATTTTAAATAAAACCGTTAAAAGCGTTATCCCTTTATTTGTTGATTAATTATTTTAGCATTGCCGCTCAAAGCGACAATGCTAAAAAAGGGAATAAATTAAATAAATCTTAAACGCTCATTACATTCGCTATTTTTCTGCAACTGT
>JAVWYO010000019.1:0-29609 GCA_036661515.1 Muribaculaceae bacterium
ATATTGCAATATCAATTCTTATGTTTGTAACATCAGCCACATAACGAAAAAGCGCCAAAAGGGTGCGTACAATGCGTAATGTGCGTAATCCATTTACATGTGTAATAGATAAATATTGCTTGCGTTTTATAGTTTACTGATTATTAGCGCTTTACTCTTTTGCGCTAATCTTTAGAATAATATGCTAATTCCTCCAAGTGCATTAAATTTTTGAGAACCCATGAAAAAGTAATTGTCCCATTGCTTATTGAGAATGTTATTGAATTGTGCAAAAACGCCAAACATATCATTGATGCGATATTCAGCACCAAGATTAAGAAGATTAACATTTCCAAGCTCACTTTTCATATAAGATATTGTGACAGGTGCTTGACCATATTCAGAACGGCTCCACATAGCACGGTTTCCACGCAATTCATAATTTGCAGTTATGCAAAGTTTTTCAATGGGAGTGACTTTTAATTGCGCCCCAATGATATACTCTGGACGGTCTTCCGAAAACACGTATCCTTTATTTTCATTTTGTGGAGAATAAGCAATACGAGCCGATAATTCAGCAATATTTTTATATTTATAAGCAATTTCTCCTCCCACTTGCCAGCCACTCATGTTTTCACCTCGATAACTCGTTACATCAAAATAAGGCGTGTAATTATGTGGTAAAAGCCCGCCAGCAACGTCAAATACATCAGAATTAATCCAAGGTAGTTGTTGATTATTTACAATAGCATATCCGCCCCACACTTTAGCCGTAAATCCAGCAAAAGGCCCCACCTTGAAGCCAGCGACTGCATCTAAAGGAGAATAACTACTGCCTAAGACCATAGAAGGATTAAAGTAACGATTGATGGTAGAGAGTTTTGAGAAAGTATTTAGTTTTTTGCCTCCATTAACGTCGGCATAGAACATAAAACCATTAATAAATTTATAGTCAAACTTAACGTTAGGACTAAAGCGTAAAATAGTGCCATCACTAATTGAAAGGTCAAAATTAACGCCAAATCTAAGATTTGCCTTATCGCCATATAATTGATAATAAGGAGATAAAGAAATCAGGCTATAACTATTATTACCAACATATGAAACGGAATAAGGTTGTTCATCATTAACTCCGTAAGGATTGGTATAATAGAGATAGTCGGCAATCAGGTCAATTCCTATACGTGATTTTTCACCACTTTGCATAGAAACACCTCCATTTAATTTGAAGTCATTTTCTTTTATATGTCCGTTATTTCCAAAATGGTCATAAGATAGACCAGCAAAGTATTTTATACCACTATCTTTTTGAATATTTTTTAGAGATAAGGCTATATTAAATTCATTTACCGTCTGCCATATATCTTTTTTTGATTCTCTACTATTACCATATCGATTAAAATGATCGTAGTGATAAAACGCATTAACACCAGCCACTATATTTCCAAAAGAGTGAAAAAAATCGACACCAATAATATTGTCATTAAATTTTTGTTTTAATGGTACAAGATGCTCATTAGGCGTGTTTATCATATCTACCGCCTTGTTATAGTCATCAATATACTTAGTGCTATTTTTTCCTGTCCATGAAGAATTATGCTGAATCCATACATTTAAAGAATTAACATTGCTATCCAATATTTTATAACCCGCACTACCAGTCATATTTAAGAACGAGCCCATTCCAAAGTCAAAATATCCACGTTTTGTTGAGAATTTGTGGGTAGTATCATGCCCGATAGGTAACATTGTAGGAATAAACGGATTAATCGTAGTAGGAGCAGTCCAATCACTATAATCAAGCGATTTCTTCTGGGTTGTGACTTTAGATACCTCAGGAAGATTATTGAGCTTATTAGCTTTCTCTTCAGTAGGAACATAATCCTTCTCAACAGTAATTTCCTTTGTCAACGATTCCTTTTGTGCAGCCATCGATGTAACAGTGGCGACTGCAATTGCCAGTAATATATTTCTATAATTATTCATGTTCAATTATTTTTTCAAAGTCTTTAGTCGGTCATTAATCATAATGAATATGTCGGATTCCTTGCCTGGATAATTACTTTTAAGCGTTTCGAGATATTCTCGTGCTTCAAAGTTGTCGCCCTTCTTCTTATATATGTCCGAAAGGAGTATAAAACCCCGAGCAAGCCAATATTGATGCGGAGTACCCTCGTCAATAAAGTTATTTAATGTGCGTTCAGCCTCTTTCATGTTCCCAGCGTTGAAATATAGTTCAGCGAGATGATAAGCAGATTGCGCGCCATAAATATTACGGGTATCTTTTGCAAGTTTTAGCCAATCGGTTTCGGCATCATTTGTTCGCTTCATGTTGCTATAAGCAATAGCACGCGAGTAACGCGCCTCTTTCTCTTCTTCGGCAGATATTACACTTGATTTCATTAGCGCATTAGCACTTGTAACGACATCTCCATAACGCCCAAGCTCCAGCGCACTACGCATTACACCAAGTTCTGCGATAGTACGATTATCGGAAGTGGTTGCCTTCTTTGATAATTCTTTATATGAAATTAAAGCATCAGTTGTGTGTCCCTGTTTCATAAGGATATCGCTTTTCATAGCAATAGCATCTTCGGCAAATGAGGCATCATGCCCCTTTTCGAGAACCTTGTTCAGCGCATTGAGAGCATTATCATAATTTCCCTTATGGAAATCATATTTTGCCATATAATATTGAGCATTGGTTATATATGCACCATTAGGATAATTCTTAATGTAAGATTTCATTTTATTTACCTCTTGCTTCTCAGCCACATAAGCCCTTTCAGCGGCATCAAAAGTGAGTTTATCTATTTCACTAACATCAATCTTTGGAGCATTCTCAATTCCATTAACAAAGTTAGCAAGCTCTTTAAGGTTGTTATTATCGGCATAAATAGTTCTCAAATCTTCAATAGCAAGAGCGGCTTCCTCGCTCGAAGGGTATTTTGAAACGACTTTTTTATATGCAGAAATTGCTTTGCTCTCGTTGTCAATATTTTTTTCTGTAATAGCAAGTTGAAGTAATCCTTTTCGGGCTTCTGCTGTCTCAGGATATTTAACCTCCAGCCGTTCGAGAGTTGCCGATGCGTCGTCATTTTTATTCATAGCGATAAGTGCCTGCGCCTTTTCGAGCATAGCGTTTGGCGCAAGAGGCGATGAAGGGAAATCGCTAAGTAGGTCGTCTATTTGCTTTATTTTAGCAGAATGTTGTTTTTGTAATCCATTCATCATAGCTTTCTGAAACAAAGAATAGTCGCCCGCCGACGAATTTAGAGAGAATGCCTTATTATAATTTGTTTCGGCTTGAGCATATTGCTTTGCATAATAATGGCAATCGCCAATACGATTATAGGCATCGGCTTGAATATTGGCATTTAAAGTTGCTTGATTATCTAAAGCCTTTTCAAATGCCGAGCGCGCAGCGGTGTAGCTTCGTTGCTGAAAGTTACTATATCCAAGATTATAATTTCCTAACGCATAATTTTTGCTTGCAGGATTAGCACCTTGAATAAATGCTTGTTGAGATTTTTCGGCAGCAGCAAAATTACCCTTACGGTATTGGCATTCACCAATCCATAGGTAGCATTCGTTAGCTATTGTCTTATCAAGATTTCCAAGATTTCGCGCTTCGGTCAATAGAGATAAAGCCTCAGTCGTATTTTCATTAGATAACGCCTGCACACCAAGATTATAAAGCACCACTTGCTTAGCTTTTAGCACCTTTGTTGAAGGTGCTTTTATGTGATTAATACTTTCAAGCGCACGATTATAATCATTACCCGATACATACGCCGTAATCATATAATCTTCAACATCACTGGCATATTTTGAATGAGGATATTTATTGAGGAATTGCTCAAATATATCTATAGATTTATTGAAAGGAGTGCGCCCCCCGCCATTTTGAGCGATAGCATAATTATAGAAAGCCGTTTCCTGTACATCACTATCATAATTCATATTAAACGCCTTTTCAAATGCTATACTTGCAGCGTTCAACTTATTTTGTTTCAAGTAAGATTGCCCAACATATAAATAAGCACTTTGAGCAAGAGCATCATCTTCGCCAGTCACTTGGCTAATGTGTTTCACTACTTCATCATAATTACCATTACGATAATTAATTAATCCTAAGATATAAAGAGAAGAACGTTGAGGCGCAACGTTCTCGCCACATGCGCTAATATAATTTGTAAGATATTTATTTGCATCTTCATCATTTCCAAGAAAGTAAGAACTTTCTCCAACGATACGATTAAGTTCTGGTATAAAATCTTCATTAGTTTTTTCTAAAAGCAATGAGCGTCCAAGCGCTGAGCCCTTGCTGAAATCACTGTTATGAAAGTATATTTGGGTCATGTAATATCTTGAGCTATTCCATATATCACCTTTTTTAGTGATACTGGTAAATTTATTCATAGCATTATCATAATCACCATTTGCATATAAAATATATCCATTATATAATGTAGATGCGTCGCTATATTTTCGAGAGTTTGCAAGACGATTAAAATCTTTCTTAGCATTATCCAAATCACCAATACGCAATTTGGAATATGCACGGCGATAAATAAAATCTTCGCCTTGTGCAGTATTTAAATCTGCCGTACCGATATTTGAATAGTTATTCATTGCTTCTTGATACTCACCATTATAGAAATAGTAATTACCTATGTTGAACCATGCTTCGGGAATATGAGAAGATGCACTATATTCCGAAATAAACGTCTTTAATGCAGCAATTCCTTCAACCTTGCCACGTTCATATTTACTCATCGCAATATAAAATGCGGCTTCTTCTTTTATACTTTCAGAAGCAGGCATTACTTTAATATGAGAGAGCTGGTCGATAGCACCTACATAGTTTTTATCGTTATACATAAGCACTCCACGAGAAAGAAAACCATCAGACGAGGTACTCAAAATATCAGTCTGCCCTTGAGCTATCTGAGCTACAGAAATAGAAATTACTATTAATAAACCTTTTATATTCATATCTGGCAATTATAATTTACAAAATAATAGAAGATAAGGAAATTGACTATTTATTATATCTTCATTTTCAAATACAAAGATAGTGCAAATTCATTAAACACTTACTTAGATGTAAGGCAAAAACTCGTTGTCAAGCAACAGTTATATTGTACCCTGCTCCACACGGACGCAGATACGCTCAATCATCGCATCATTATTGTCTTTATCGGGATTATACCCCGAACGCATATTTACTCCAAAGAAACGCCCAAATGTTTGCCAAAATCCAGCACGGAAAGAGCCTAAAAACGCTTTTACTATATTATATGACGATTGATTAGTTTCTCTATTAATAAGTTTTATGAGCATATTTCCCTGCGACTTTGTGAATGTTTTCATCACAGGTTTATACTGTTTAAAAATCTCAGATTCCATCGTTTTCAAGTATTTTTCGCGCTCCTTTTGAGTGGGAAAAGTCTCGATATACTCGTATGTTTCAATTAAAGTTTCGCAAATAAGTTTCGCATAAGGAAGTGTGCGCTTAACATCTCTAACTGTACGCCAATAAAACTCCTCTTGCTTAACATTCCTAAATCTTTCTTGAGGGATAATAGTGATTGGATTAAACACAATCATGCACAACGTGTCGCCAGTTTCTTGGTCAATAAAATGATATTTCCCCTTAAAAACTTTATTAAGTCCCGCCGATGGCATAGGCATAGGATTATTCTCGCAATGAGCCTCAGGAACCCAAGTGCAAATAACCATTAATAATATGATAAAGTACTTTGCCATACTGAAATATTAGGCAAAAGTATTATAAAGATTGCAATAATCCACAATCACATATTATAAAAGAATACAAATGCACACTAAAATATTATTTCTGTGCTGTAATTTTTATGTGTCGCGGAGATTGAGTATTTTTGACCTTAGAAATATTGCATGTTTATGAAAAATATATTGGTAACAGGTGCCGATGGTTTTATTGGCTCACATTTAACGGAATTACTTCTCAGTGAGGGGTATAATGTGCGTGCACTTAGTGTTTATAATTCATTCAACTATTGGGGTTGGCTTGAAGGTATAAACCATGAGCGTCTCGAAATAGTGTGTGGAGATGTTCGCGACCTTAATTTTTGTCGTTTCATAGTTAAAGGTTGTGACACAATTTTGCATCTTGCTGCGCTTATCGCTATCCCATATAGCTATGTAGCACCCGATAGCTATGTAGATACCAATATCAAGGGAACTCTGAATATCTGCCAAGCGGCACATGATGCTGGAGTTGAGCGACTTGTTGTGACATCTACCAGCGAAGTATATGGCACGGCTAAGTATGTCCCGATAGATGAATTTCACCCAAAACAACCACAATCGCCTTATTCCGCTACAAAAATTGGCGCTGATGCTATTGCAAAGAGTTTTTTCAATGCTTTTGCATTACCTGTGGTTATTGCTCGACCATTTAATACCTATGGGCCTCGTCAATCGGCACGCGCTATTATACCTACTATTATAACACAAATAGCTAACGGTGCACATGAAATAAAAGTTGGCGATCTCACACCTACCCGCGATTTTAATTATGTAAAAGATACTTGTCGTGGATTTCTTGCTCTTGCTAAAGCACAAGGGATAGAGGGCGAGGAGATAAATATTGCTACAAACACTGAAATTACAATGAGTGACACGCTAAAACTAATTGCCTCGCTTATGAATAGTAATGTGCAATGGATTCAAGATGAGGAGCGTATTCGTCCTGCAAACTCCGAAGTATTTCGCTTATGTGGCGATAACACAAAGATTAAGAGTTTAACTGATTGGGAACCTATTTATTCAATAGAAAAAGGCTTACAAGAAACTATAAATTGGTTTAGCGATAAGCGTAATCTTGAAAAATATAAATCTAATATATATAATCGATGAGTAGCGATATAACCATATTAATGCTTGGGGGAGCAAAGCGTGTGGCAATTGCCGAACAGCTAATACGCGCAGGAAAAAATATGGAAAAAAACGTGCGTATTTATAGTCACGAACTTTCTCCTTTTGAACCTATCGCATCGGTTGGCAAAATAATAGTGGGTGGTAAATATTCCGATTTGGGAAGTGTAGAAGATATTTGTGATATAATAAAAACATATAAAGTAGATATTGTGTTGCCTTTTATCGACCCAGCGATAGAAATTGCAGCAGAATGCAAACTTAAATTCCCCAATTTGTGTATTCCTGTTAGTTCTATTGATGTAATACGTGCAATGTTTGATAAGGTGCAAGCTGCTCGCTGGTTTGAAGAACACAATATCGCTATTCCTCAAACTTATACCCCACAAAATATCAAATTTCCAGCAATCTTTAAGCCTCGTACTGGGTCGGCCTCGCATGGCATTATTATAGCGACCAACAAAGCCAAATTTGACGAAATAGAGGATATTGATAATTATCTTATCCAAGAATATATATCAAATCGTGAAGAATACACGGTTGATTGCTACGTGGGCATGAGCGATAACGAAATAAAATGCACTGTACCTCGCATTCGCCTTGCCACAGCTGGCGGTGAGGTAATACGCACCCAGACGTGTCGCATTCCTCAACTAATATCATTATCAGAGAATGTGTTGAAGGCACTCGACCTTCGTGGTGCTATTACATTGCAATTCATATATGATAAAGACACATCAAAATTCCTTTTAATGGAAATTAATCCTCGTTTAGGTGGAGGCGTGATATGCTCAATAATGGCAGGTGCCGACATTGCAAAGATGATAATACAAGAAAGCCTCAACGAAGAGGTTGCACCATGCCGAGTGTGGCGAGATGGAGCGTTAATGGCACGATATTTCAAAGAAGTAATGTTTTACAATGATGGAATTAAATAAAGTAATAATAATAGCCGAAGCAGGCGTTAACCATAACGGGAACTTTGAACTTGCTAAACGCATGATTACAGAGGCAAAACGTGCTGGCGCAGATTATGTGAAATTTCAGACAGCAGTGCCCGAACTCGTAATTTCTACAATTGCTCCAAAAGCTGAATATCAGAAGGAGACAACAGGAAATGATGAGAGCCAACTTGATATGTGTAGAGCTATTCACTTGCCGCTAAGCGATTATGTGAGGTTAAAAGCAATATGTGATGAAGAAGGTATTGGCTTTTTAAGCACTCCGTTTGACCTTGTGTCAATTGATACTCTTGAACCATTAAATATGGATTGCTACAAAGTGCCATCGGGCGAGATTACAAATTTGCCATATCTACGTAAAATAGCATCAAAACATCGTCCTATAATTATGTCAACAGGAATGTGCGAAATGCCAGAAATTGCCGATGCAATCGAGGTATTTCAGCAACAAGGTGTGCAACTTAGTGATATTATATTACTTCATTGTAATACCGAATACCCCACTCCTTATTGCGATGTAAATCTCGCTGCAATGAAAAGCATTGCCGATGCTTTTGGCGTAGTAGTTGGATATTCTGACCACACACGTGGCATTGAAATACCAATTGCGGCAGTAGCTCTTGGTGCAAAAGTTATTGAAAAACATTTCACACTTGATTGCAACATGGAAGGTCCCGACCACAAAGCATCGCTCGAACCACAAGAGCTAAAAGCTATGATAGATGCAATTCGCAATGTAGAGCAAGCCATAGGAAGTGATAAAAAGCATGCAACAGCATCAGAAACGCCTAATAAAATTGTAGCACGCAAAAGCATTGTTGCCTCGCAAGATATAAGAAAAGGTGAACTATTTACTGAAGATAACATCACGACAAAACGTCCCGGAAACGGAATATCCCCGATGGAATGGGATAATATCATAGGTCTGGTAGCATCACACGATTTCAAATACGATGAACTTATAGAATTATGAAAAAGCGAAAGATATGTATCGCAACAGGCACACGTGCCGATTGGGGACTCCTTAGCGGAATTGCAAAGGAGTTAAAAAAACGTAGCGATGTAGAGCTTCAAATTGTTGCTACAAATATGCATCTTTCTCCAAAATTTGGCAATACATATAAAGAGATTGTATCTGCTGGGTTTAAAATAAATTGTCATGTACCATTATTAGATGACAACAATACCCCTTGCGACACAGTCAGGTCAATGAGCATTGCAATGACTGGTTTTGCAAATGCTTTTGATGACTTAAAACCCAACTTACTCGTTATTCTTGGCGACCGTTATGAAATGCTTGCAGTGGCAAGTGTCGCCTTGATATATCGTATTCCTGTTGCACACATTGCTGGTGGTGCAATATCTCAAGGGGCTTATGATGAGAGTATTCGTCATGCAATCACCAAGATGAGCCACATTCATCTAACCGAAACAGAAGAATATCGCCGTCGGGTCATTCAACTTGGCGAAGAGCCCACACATGTAATAAATACAGGTGCAATAGGTGTATATAATATTAAACATGCTCCTTTTTTAAGTAAAGAAGAGATAGAAAAAGAAGTGGGATTGACTATTGATAAAAATACTCTTCTCGTTACCTTTCACCCAGCTACGTTAGAGACTATTGAGCCAGGCATACAATGCGAAAATATGCTCAAAGCTCTTGATTCTCACAGTGAATGTAATATTATCTTTACATATCCAAACAATGATACAAATGGAAAGATTATAATAAAACTCATTGAGAAATATGCGACGCAACACCCCGACCGTTGTGTAGTGTTTCCATCTCTCGGTCAGCTTAAATATCTTTCTGTCCTTCGCTATGCTGGAGCAGTAGTTGGAAATTCATCAAGTGGCATTGTTGAGGTTCCATCAATGGGAATACCAACGTTAAATATAGGTATTCGCCAGCAAGGGCGACTATCGGCAGAATCTGTTGTGAATTGTGGCGTTGAGATTGAAGATATAACTAAGGGTCTTGACCTCATTTTGTCAAACGAAATAAGAAATATAGCTCAAACCATTGTAAATCCTTATGACCAACCCGACTCAATGAACAAGATAATAGATGCCTTATGCAACACACCACTTGAAGGGATAACTATTAAACCATTTTATGACTTACCACAATGAAAACATTATATGTAATTCCTGCACGAGGAGGAAGTAAAGGGATTCCTGGTAAAAATATAAAACTGCTTGCTGGTCGTCCACTCATTGCATATTCTATCGATGTTGCACGCAAACTTGCAGATGATGTTGATATTTGCGTTTCTACCGATGATGCAAAGATAGTCGCAGTAGTCGAAAGTATGGGACTTAAAGTGCCATTCATGCGACCCGATAGTCTTGCAACCGATAGGAGTGGAACTTATGAAGTGCTTATTCATGCACTTGATTTCTACGCAAATAAAGGTATCATTTATGACACTATTGTACTGCTTCAACCAACATCTCCATTTCGAACGGCTGAAGATGTGAGACAATGTATTGAAAAGTACACACCACAAATAGATATGGTGGTTTCGGTTAAAGAAGCCAGTAGCAATCCATATTATAATTGCTTTGAGGTAAACGATAAAGGCTATCTCCACATTTCAAAGGGCGACGGACTATATACACGTAGACAAGATGCACCGAAAGCATGGGAATATAATGGTGCAGTATATGTAATCAATAGCACATCTCTTCGCAAAATGCACCTTGGGCAATTTACACACCGCATCATGAGCGAAATGCCATCAAATCGTTCTATAGACCTTGATACATCAACCGATTGGCTAATAGCTGAAACTCTATTAAAACAGAATGTTTAGTATTTAAAACTACTCCCTCCAAGAAATTCTCTTAGCAAACTGGTTGAGGGTATCTGCTTTTCACTAATTGATTCAAAATAGCTCAAAAACATAAGTAATCTATTTGCTTCGGCATATTCAGGCACATCATGCGCTACTTGTCGCAGAATGGGATAGGCATATTCTTTCATAACACCAAGTTCAAATAGCAAAGATGAATTGAAGGTAGCATCGGCATTCTCTTGATAAGGGAAAATCCATTTTTCCTCACCACGTCTCACACTTTGCCAACGTGCAATGGTCTCCTTTGCCGACACCCCACGATATTTAAAGTCTCGAATTATTCGGCGTAATAATCTATTATCGGTAGTAGGCACCCAATTATGATCATCAATAGATAGCGTAGTAAGAGCCGAAACAAATAACCTAAACTTTTGCTCCTCTGGAATTTGTGCCGTTAATTCGGGATTTAATCCATGAATGCCCTCGATTAAAAGAATATCGTTTTTCTCTAATTTTATTTTATTACCTTTATATAAACGCCTGCCAAGCTCAAAGTTATAAGTTGGTAACGACACCTCTTGTCCTTCAATAAGTTGTTTTAGGTCGTTATTAAAGCTATTAATATCAAGAGCATACAGCGATTCATAATCATATTCACCATTTTCATCAAGTGGCGTATCTTCACGATTTACGAAATAATCATCAAGAGAAATCATCTTAGGGCGAATAAGATTGGTCATCAAGTGAATAGCAAGACGCTTTGTCGTTGTAGTCTTTCCAGATGAAGATGGTCCTGCTATCAGTACAACCCTTGCACCACCATTATTAAAACGCTCCGTAATCTCGTCGGATATACGTCCTATCATTTTATCATGAAGAGCCTCTGCTACATTAATAAGCATTGCCGTTTGCCTTTGAGCTACTGCCTTATTTAGATTACCAACATCATCAACACCTATTACGCGATTGAAATCGAGATGATCGGTAAAAGCCTTATACATCTTTTCTTGCGCAATAGGAGTTGCCACAATGTCTCTATTTGCGGAATCAGGACCAAGTAATAATGCGCCTTTTTTGTACGGGATAAGATTAAATACACTAATACAAGCTGTTGATGGCGCTAAATTCCCATAGTAGCTATCAGCCACATTACCAAGAGTATAATACACTGTATATAGTTCATGCGAGGATTCAAGAAGGGTTACCTTATCATTAAGCCCAGCTTTACGAAAAAGCTCAATAACATCGGTCGTTAGCTTTTCATGACGAATAAAAGAGATGTTTTGTTCAATAATATTTTGCATCTCAGCCTTGATATTATCAATTACTTCGGGCGTTATTTCCACGCTATTGCTAAATAATCTACAATAATATCCACGAGAAATAGAATGTTCAACTCTCAATCGCATATCGGGATAGAGATTAACAATTGCCTTATACATAATCATACATAATGAACGAATGTATACCCTTGACCCCGATGGCGTGTCTCTTTCTAAAAATTCCACATGCTTAGGGCTAAATACGGGATATTGGAGATCTTCGGTCTTATTATTTACACGAGCACAAATAGGGACAATGTGTATTTTCCCCTTAATTCTTTGAAATATATCATTAAGGCTTTCGCCACCAGTGATAGCGACATATTCATTTGTATTTTTACAGAAAATCTTTAACTCTTTTGTCATATTTATCGTATAAAAAATTTAGTTTGATAAAAATAATATAAAAAAACTGATTGATGTATTTTATCCATAGTTTTTATTTGCCTATTTTTGTAAAATTATAATTTTTAGGATATCGTTATAACTTTATTCTAATAAAATCACATTTGTGCTGATGAATTATTCGTTTATAGATTTTCTTACATTACTTGGTTCGGTAGGTCTTTTCCTATATGGAATGAAAGTAATGAGCGAAGGATTACAAAAAGTCGCTGGCGACCGGTTGCGTAATATACTTTCAGTGATGACCAAGAACAGGTTTGCTGGGGTATTGACGGGAATCCTTATTACCGCTTTAATCCAAAGCTCTTCGGCATCTACTGTGATGGTCGTAAGTTTCGTCAATGCTGGATTGATGTCTTTAGCACAATCAATGGCAGTAATCATGGGAGCCAATGTTGGGACAACAGTCACAGCCTGGATTATTTCAATTTTTGGGTTTAAAGTTAACATCTCAATGTTTGCACTCCCATTAATAGGGTTTGCAATTCCGTTACTCTTCTCCAAGAAAAGCCGATATAAGTCAATTGGTGAATTTATGATAGGATTCTCATTCCTATTTATGGGACTTGATTATATCAATCACTCTGTCCCCGATTTAAAGGCAAGCCCCGAAATATTTCAATTTTTAGTAGATTACACATCTAAAGGCTTTTTATCAGTGCTCATATTTGTGGGAGTAGGCTTAATACTTACAATGATTATCCAAGCATCAGGAGCAACTTTTGCAATAGTGCTGGTGATGTGTAGCAAGGGCTGGATACCGTTTGATATGGCTTGCGCAATGATTCTTGGTAGCAATATTGGAACAACTATAACACCTATACTTGCATCATTAAGTGGCAATGTCGCGGCAAAAAAGGCAGCATTAGGGCATTTATTATTCAACTTTTTTGGAACGGTATGGACTATTGCTGTGTTTTTCCCATTTGTAGAACTTATTGAATGGATTTCGGAGTCATTAGGTCAAGGCGACCCAACTGCACTTATGGGATATGCTAATGAACTACAAGCAGTTGATCCAAAACTATATAATGATGCAGTGACCAATGTGTTGCCAAATAGTAACCCAGTTATGGCAAAAATGGCTCACATGCAGTTTTCGGTCTCTTTTGGAATGTCGATGTTTCATACCGTGTTCAATGTCATAAATTTATCTATAATGATATGGTTCACTAAAACGTATGTAAAAATCACAAACTTTCTAATTCACTCAAAAAATAAAGAAGACGAAGAATTTCAACTAAAATTCATCTCGCGTGGACTCCTAAATGCTTCGGAGCTTAATATTGCACAAGCCCAACGTGAGATTGTTGTATATGCCGAGAGAGTAGATAAAATGACCGACATGGTGCATACTCTTATTCACACTAAAGCAGGGACTGAAGACTTCAACACTCTATATAGCCGCATAGAAAAATATGAAGAAATTTCCGACAGAATGGAAATAGAAATAGCTAACTATCTTAATCGAGCGTCAGATGGGCGATTAAGCTATGAAGGTAAATTGAAAATTTCGGCTATGCTTAGCATTGTTACAGAGATTGAAAGCATTGCCGACAGCTGTTTCAACATAGCTAAGACGCTAATACGCAAAGAAGAAGCAAGGGTGCAATTCCCTGTTATGATATATGAAAACATCGATACAATGTTTAGATATATTAGCGAAGCAATGGCTAATATGCTCCTAATTTTGCGAGATGTAGAAAATGTTCATGAAACCGACCTTATACGCAACTTCAACAAAGAGCGTGAAATAAATAATTATCGTAACCTACTACGTACCGAGAATATTGAAAACATTAATGGTAAAAGTTACGAATATGAATCCGGAATATATTATATGGATATTATTTGTGAGGCAGAAAAACTTGGCGACTACATAATTAATGTGGTTGAAGGTGTGGAACATCAATTCCGCAAAAAACATGAATCGAAAGAGAAAGTAGCACATTAAAACAGCTTCTAAATAAAATTATTATATTTGCATATTATTAAAATTTAAGTAGAGATGAAAGAATTAAAAGGATCAAAAACTGAAGCAAATTTGCTTGAAGCATTTGCTGGTGAGTCTATGGCTCGTAACAAATACACATACTATGCTTCTAAAGCTAAAAAAGATGGTTTTGTACAAATTAGTAACATCTTTGAAGAAACAGCACATAATGAAAAAGAACATGCCGAACTATGGTTTAAACTTCTTCATGGTGGCGAAATAGCTGACACAGCTACAAATCTTCTTGATGCTGCAAATGGTGAGAACTATGAATGGACAGATATGTATGCCAACTTTGCTAAAGTTGCACGCGAAGAGGGTTTTACTCACATAGCTGTACTTTTTGAAGGTGTTGCCAAGATTGAGAAAGAACACGAAGAACGCTACCGCAAATTGCTTAGCAATGTTGAAAACAAAGTGGTATTCTCAAAAGATGGCGATTGTATTTGGCAATGTAGCAATTGTGGACACATCGTTGTTGGAAAGCAAGCTCCAAAAGTTTGCCCAGTATGCGCACACCCACAGTCATACTTCCAACTAAAAGCTGAAAACTATTAAACAATAGCATAGTCGGCGCTTAAAAATTATAATTCAGCGAAAATCTTTTCAAAAAAAATGCTTCGCTGAATTATAATTTTTAACATTTATCATGCACCGAATACTTCCGCTGACCCAATATTTTTACTATATTTGTATTTCACAACCTAAAACTTGAAATTTTATGAAGAAGATTTTACTAATGATTGTCATGGGAGTAACCGCATTAACTCTCACATCTTGTTACAATACCCGCATATTAGTAGGCGATGTAACGCCGAAGGAGCCTCTCGTGGAGATAAATAAAGAATGGAATCACGGGATGATTGCTGGTCTTGTTCCATTAAATAATGCAACAATGAAAGCCGAAGAATATGTGAATAATGCTCCAAATTATGTTGTTAAAACGAATCAAAGCTTTTTGAACCAGTTGGTATCGGTCTTGACTTGCTTTATATACACACCAACTCAAACGAAATATTATATTCCATTAAAAGATGTGAATAAATATCCTAAAAAATAATTTACGACTTGTATCTCTAAGAAGACTATAAATATCAGTCATTCTCAGTTGATTCACAAGTTTTGCATTTAGCCATTCCAAAATAAAAATGCACCCTCAAAAGGTTTTATACTTTGTGAGGGTGCATTTTTATTTTGGAATTTAATCGTCTCTATTTCACAAGGTTACGAAAACGAGTAGGTATTGGGGTTTCAAATTTCATATCCTTACGTGTAATCGGGTGTACAAAACGAAGTGTCTGAGCATGAAGAGCTAAGCGACTTATAGGACTATTCTTTGCTCCATATTTACGATCACCAACAATAGGGTGATCAATATCCTTCATGTGAACACGAATTTGATTTTTCCTACCAGTATCAAGCTCCAATTCTAAAAGAGAATATCCATTTTTCACCTTTAACGTCTTAAATCGTGTAACGGCAAGTTGACCATCTTCAGGATTTTGTGTAGAATACACTTCAAATTGTGAAGTCTCAGCAAGATAGCTACGCACAGAGCCCTCCTCTTGATCAATATTACCCTCCACAACGGCAACGTATTTACGGTTTATAACCATATTATTCCAATTGTGCTGCATCGTCTCCTTTGCATCGACACTCTTTGCGAGCATCATAAGTCCCGACGTGTCACGATCTAAGCGATGCACAATAAACACATGCGCTTTTGGATTACTATATTTCACATATTCACGCACCACACTATATGCGGTGCCGTCTTTTATCTTATCAGTACCCATTGAAAGCACACCATATCCTTTATTTATTACTACAATATCCTCATCTTCATAGACTAACTTAATACGAGGGTGAGTAAAAACCTTAAAAGACCTATCAAAATTAACAGATACCCTATCACCAATATTCAAAGGCGCATCGAATTGAGTAGTAGGCATACAATTTATGGCAAACTGCGTGTGCTTCAACATCGATTTAACTTTAGTCTTTGTGTGGTCACTAAGAGTATCGTTCATGAAAGAAAGCAACGTTTCGCCATCTTTGGTTACTTCCCATGTACGAATCACATCGGCTTTTACTACCTTTTGAGGCTTATTATTTTGTGCCATAATTATTTTATATTAAATATTCCGAGTACAAAGATACCACAAATGAGAGCAATATGGAAATGAAAATTCATTTTCATTTCCGCACTATTAAGCGCAATTGAGCTATAAAAACACCAATAAACAAGAGCGCTTCACTTTTATAACACATTAATCTCTTTTATTGATTAGCATAATAGATATTTATTGCTTAAATTTGTGCCATTACAAAAATGAATTATCTTTGTAGATATATTACACTTGATACATGAAAGTTAAGATACACCGCGAGGGACTAAACATATTATTTGCATTATTGCTCATACTGCTTGTCATTAATATACCGGCTTTTATTTTTATTAGACCTATCGGTATTCCTATTGGCTTTGTCAGCGTGTCAGCTATTCTGTATTTATTGGTGGTCAATTTTTTCCGTTCACCAAGACGTCACTATAAAGGTGACCCAATAGATTCTATTGTTGCAAGTGCCGATGGCACAGTTGTTGCGCTGGAAGAAGTCTATGAAGATGAATATCTCCATAGGAATGTTATGCAGGTCTCTGTGTTCATGACTATATTTAATGTTCATGCTAACTGGTTCCCAGTAGAAGGGACTGTGCAATATGTTCGTCATCATTCAGGGCGTTTTTTGGCAGCCTATTTGCCAAAATCAAGCACAGAAAATGAACGCTCAACCGTTGTTATTAAAGCTAATAATGGACAAGAAATTTTAATGCGACAAATTGCTGGAGCAATGGCTCGACGCATTGTAACATATGCCGAAGAAGGTGAGAAAGCAGAGCTTGACCGCCACATGGGATTCATTAAATTTGGTTCACGAATAGACTTATATCTACCTCTTGATGCCGAGATACTCGTATCTCTTGGCGATAAAACAATCGGAGGAATCACACAAGTAGCTCGCTTAAAAAAAGATTAAGATGAAGATTACACAACTCATAAAAAACAATATACCAAATACAATTACGTGCCTTAATCTCCTTTCGGGTTGCTTGGCATGTATCTTTTCTTTTCGTTGTAACGAACAATTTGGTGCACTTCATGGCTATGAAGTAGTGTTTCTATTAATTGGTAGTGCTACCGTGTTTGACTTTTGCGACGGATTTGCAGCGCGTCTTCTTCACGCCTACTCAGCTTTGGGTAAAGAATTAGACTCTCTTGCCGACCTCATTAGCTTTGGATTAGCTCCTGCATTGCTATTATTTAATACTATGCAAGTCTATAATACAGCAGATAGCATTTTCCCTTATTTTGCATTAATACTTGCAATATTTGCAGCAATAAGACTCGCAAAATTCAATATTGACGATCGACAGACTACAACTTTTATTGGACTTCCAGTCCCAGCAAATGCGCTTTTTTGGATAGGAGTATGTGCATGGTTTCATCAATACTTTTATATTGGTAACATCGCAACATTATTACTAATAATATTGTTTTCTTTATTAATGGTATGCCACAAGCGTATGTTTTCATTAAAATTTAAGAACTTAAAATTTTCTGAGAATATTAGTAGGTACTTTATAATACTTGGAGCAATACTATTCATAGTATCTTATCAGGTATCGGGATTAGCTTGGACTATAATCCTTTATCTCACGATATCGCTATTTTCACGCACAAAGGCTTCTATTGAATAGAGGTGAGATGCTGTCCGTTTTCATAAAACGGCACGATATTTGATAATATCAAAGTATATATTTATTCTGAAAGTAACTCAAAATGTTCAACATATTACTACTTCTTCTAATTTTCTTTATAATATTCCCTCTATTTAGGGTTATATTCGCCGTATGGAAAACGGCTCACGGATTAAAGAAACAATACAATGATTTCACTGGAGCAAATAACCAATCGTCACAGCGTCGTGGCGCAAGCAATCGACCAGCCGATTATTCTGAAGCTCAACGGAAGAAAGTCTTTGACAAAGGAGATGGCGAATATGTAGAATTTGAGGATATAAAGATCGAAAAATCTAATTTTGAATCTACCGAACCACCAAAGCACGACACCGAGTCACCCTCAGAACCGCAAATCACCGATGCGACCTTTGAAGAAATAAAATAAAATTTGTGGCACTTACAAGTTAACAATCCTTATTTGGCTTTTCTTTTATGGGTTGGGGTTGTTATTGAACGCAAGTTGTCGAGCATCTTTGAGATATATGGTGTCGGTATTATCGCATAGGCTTCAGCTAAATAGGCAATAGCTTCGTTCGCATTTTGCTTAATGAACGTTTGATCCTCTGACGTTAGTAGATTTATGCTAATCTCCGTTGGATTAGGCATTTTAGATAATTCGTTTGTGAAGTATTTTAGTTTATTCCTTACAATAATGTTGTAGTAATTCCCAAGCGTAATCAGCGCATTGTAGTTATGTGGTTCATATTCAAGGACTTTCTTATACCACTTCATTCCAGTAGCAAGATCCCCTTTAAGGCAATAGGCATCGCCCATTGTTTGCAAATAAAGGATATTATCGGGTGTGCTTTTTAATAGCATTTCTGCCATCGCAATCATATTATCGGCATCACTGCGAAAAGTGTAATAGTATAATAATTGAGTATTTACATTTCTTACAAGCCAATTTTGCCGTGATTTCAAGAGTATCAGAAATTTCTCATAAACTTCGGGGTGAGATAGAGCAAATGATTCATTTCGCACGTAATTAAACACAGAGTCAAGTGCTAATCCCACTTTCTCAGTGCGTTCCATAAATTTAAATTGTAGTTCATGGTCTTTTATCATTCCACAAGCAACTATTGCATGAGCATACACAGGCAATTCTTTCGGCTTTTGCTCAAGCATTAACTCATACATTGCCAAAGCACTTGTCCATTCTTTATTAGCATAAAAGCGCGATGCCTTTCCTTGAAGAGTAGGATAGTCGGGAACTGCATGTGCCGTTAAAAATCCGGCAAAAGATACAATTATTAGTAATAAAATCCGAGAAATTTGATTCATGAGCAAATACTATTATAGATTTGTAAAGTTAAATAATTCTTCTTTGATTATATCAACAAATGACTCATGTTTTATCTTTTTTATTATTTTTTTCTTGTGACAATAATTATACCTCAATTTTGTTGCATAATAGTTGATTAATATCTATTTTTGAAAGTTGTGTATAAAAATATAATACCAAATATAAGCCTTTTAGTCGGAGAAATAACAGCATTTGCCTTATCGACAACAATAGTATTAATACTATTGCCACATGTCGCATTGCAATTGCTGGCGTGCTTTGTTATTGCATATCTTATACCCCGATTTATCTATTCAAGGTCTAATATTGTCCATATCACAGGACAATGGGCAATCCTTATAGCTGCATTAATTATAGCAATTGGAATAACAATAAATATTTGGCAATTTACCGAAGTTATGGGAGGGACAATAAGCCACCCTATTTTGATAAATAACGATTCTGGTAGATTTTATAAAGTAGCTCTTGCCATGTATTATGGCAATGAGTATGGTGATTCTGTCGCTTTTTTGGGATTCCCTTTTATAATTAGTTTGATATGGAAAGTTACAGGAGTTAGCATCCTTGTCCCACTCTTTCTCAACATGTTATTTACGCTTCTATCCATTGTAATAAGTGCATTTATTTCTGTAAGATTGCTTAGTACAGAATTTGAAGGTAAAAGTCGCATTATTGGCTCTATTGCAATAATAATTACAGGTAGCTGTTGTTATTATCTTGGTTGTGGAATGATAATTCTCAAAGAACCTGGCTTGTATCTTGGTGTTGCTATGACAGGATATTCGTTAACAACAATTTATAGGCCACGCAAAAGAGCCACTATTAAAGAATGGACTGATATAATTATATTTGCCATCGGAGCTATATTTATAGCATTAAATCGTGTGGCTTTTTGCTATGTAGTGATACTTGGTATTTTATTGTTGACTTCATACCGTTCAAAGCAGATACTACGCAAGGCGGTCTTAATGTTTATTATAATAATTGGCATCACTTTCATAGGAAATGAATTGGCAACCTATGGTGTAAGTAATCAAGTTGAGATAGCAAAAGGTTCTAAACTTGAAACCTTATATATGACCACAGCCCAGCAACAAGCTTATGGAAACATTATAGGCGATTATTTTCATTATCCATTATGGAAACGAACGGTACTGTTGCCTGTATCTATGATTACTCAATATCTTATTCCATTTCCATGGAACTTCATGCGCGACACCCCATTTGGGTATTCTCAGATATACTCGCATTTCACATATCCATGGTATCTTATTGGTGGAATAATACTGTTTTACTATCTCTTTGTAGGGTGGAAAAAGAAGTCAAACATTGGATTATGGTCGGTGTGGGCTTTAATATGCTTTACAGTGCCCGCATTCTTCTTTGCTGGTAGCGTGTCGAGATATTGGCTTCCCTTTTTACCGCTTTTTGTACCATCAGCTGTATATGTAATACTTAGTTTATATAATAATAAAAATAATCAGAAGTTATTTACTATATTTGCCAAGACGTATATCATTGTGCTTATATGCACACTTTTAATTTGCCATTATTTGCAAAAAGCAAACCTATGAAAGTGTTATTTATTAATACCATAGCTGGGAAAACAGCAACAGGAAATATCATAGACTCTCTTGCTTCAAAGGTGATTTCTTTGGGCATGGAAGCATATGTTGCAACTGGATATGGTAAAAGTAATGTTCCTAACGTTCATAATATAAAGATTGGCTCTTTAATAGACCGTTGCATTCATGCCACATGCACACGCATCAACGATTCTCATGCCATGCACTCCGTTAGAGCAACAAACGCACTGATTGATAATATTATAAAGATAAAACCCGATGTGGTGCATTTACATAATTTGCATGGATATTACTTGCATATACCTCTAATTATTGAATTTCTTAAACTGTCAAACATATCTACTATTATTACTTTGCACGATTTATGGCTTCTAACAGGGCATTGTGCTTATCCAATGACAAGCAATTGTAATAAATATACCGATGCTTCGTGTTGTGATTGTGAACAGAAAAATAATTATCCCAAATCATGGACTGATTTTTCAGCTCGAAATGTAGCAATGAAGAAGAAAATATTTAATGGATTTGATTCACTTCATGTAGTGGTTCCAAGTAGATGGATGAGTAATATTGTGCATGGCTCATGGTTTTGCGAGCACCCATTATTCATTATCTCAAATGGCATTAATACAAATATTTTCACGCAAAAGGTAATAGAACAAAAAGATATGGTGCTTGGTGTTGCAAACGTTTGGACAACCGACAAAGGATTTAATTCATTCATAAAATTACGCGAACTTCTTCCCGACTCTATTGGTATCACTATGGTAGGAGTAAATGAGCATCAACGAAAACTATTGCCAAAGGGAATAACTGCTTATAAAAATATCGACAATAATCAGCTCCCAGAGCTATACTCTTGTGCTCGTGCAACAATCAACATGTCGCAGTCCGAAGCATTTGGTGTTACAACAATAGAATCAATGGCTTGTGGTACTCCTGTAATTGCATTCGATAATACAGCAACACATGAATTAATATCACATGATACTGGAATTTTAGTCCGCAATGGCGACGTTAATTCTATCGCAGACGCAGTCATGAAGTGTGATAAAAAATCTTATTCTGAAGCATGTCGCAGGCAAGCAACAACTCTTTACGATAATAATATTATGGCTAATAAATATATAGAACTATATAATCGATTATCATGACAATTACTCTAATTACAGTAGTCTTAAATTGTGTGGATACTATTTCTGATACCATAAATAGTGTTTTAAGTCAAACATATAAGGATATAGAGTATATTTTGATTGATGGTGGTAGCACAGATGGGACATTAGACATAATATATGAATATGAGTCAAAGTTTAATGGCAAAATGCATGTATTTAGCGAGCCAGATACTGGTGTATATAATGCCATAAATAAAGGCATTACTTTGGCTAAAGGTGATGTAATAGGATTGCTCCATGCCGATGATTTATTTTCTTGCGATAGCATTCTTGAACGTGTAGCAAGAGGATTAACTGATAAATGGGTGGATTTAGTATATGGAGATGTTGTTTTTGTTGATAGCAAAGACACCTCAAAGGTTGTTAGAAAATATTCCGCACGACGGTTTACTCCCGATAAATTGCGTTATGGGTATGCGCCTCCACACCCTTCATTATATTGTAAAAAAGAGCTTTTTGAACGCTACGGATTATATAAGGAAAACTATATCACCGCCGCAGATTTTGAAATGTTTGTTCGCCTATTTAGGCATTCAAGCGTGCTATCTAAATATCTTCCTATAGAAATGGTTATTATGCGCATGGATGGCATCAGCTCTCAATGGAAACATAGGCTTACAACAAATGTTTTTGAAAAACGTAGAGCATTAAGAGAGAATAATGTGAGAATTTCACTATTTTCGCTCCTAAGAAAATATTATTATCTACTTAATCCATAACTATCGTGAATATTTCCGACAATATATCATACTTTTGCAATGCGTTTGCCAACTCTATAAAGAGTTGTGCAAAAATTCTTCTTCTTTCAAAGTCCTACAATAGAACTCCTATCATTGCATCGAGTGAAGAACTCGTAATTCTCGGAAATGGACCATCTCTAAATGACACATTAACGGACTCGCTTGCTTTTTTGAAATCAAGACGACTACTCGCAGTGAATTTTGCTGCAAATACCGATATGTTTTGTACTCTAAAACCTGAGTTTTATGTACTTGCCGATCCTCATTTTTTTATTTCACAAGAACAGCCTAATGTGTCAAATCTATGGGATACTTTATCAAAAAAAGTTGATTGGAATATTACATTATTTATCCCTGCAAACATAAAAAGAAGTGGCTCTTGGTATGATGATATTAGAAGTAACACCAATATTAATTTAGTATTTTACAATACCACAGCTGTTGAGGGGTTTAAATGGCTTGAAAATTTGTGCTTTAGTCGTGGGCTCGGTATGCCTCGCCCACGCAATGTACTTATTCCATCGCTAATGATTGCGTTACGCATGAGATTTAAAACTATATATCTTGCTGGAGCCGACCACTCATGGACTCGTACTATATCGGTAAATGATAACAACGAAGTAGTGTCAATACAGCCACATTTTTATAAAGAAGAAGACACCGAAAAGAAACGTGTGAACACAGAATATATGAAATATCCGCTATATAAAATAATGTATAGCTTTTATATTGCTTTCAAGTCCTATTTCACTATAAAACGCTATGCCGATAAGATTGGAGCTACAATTTGGAACATAACGCCAGGAAGTTTTATAGATGCTTTCCCTCGTAAAAATATATGATTAGCAATTAAATATATTACGAAATATCCACCAAGCCACTATTAATATTCCTATTGTAATAACTATGTGTTTAGCATAGACTTTAGTATAAAATTGTGAACGCTTTTTACGATACCATTCAGCATAGAGTAATACTGCTAAAACAGGAATACTGATTATTAGCATAGCATTATACTGCAATGCGCCCATTAAATCCCCATTAAGAAGTGCATGCAATGCTCGTTGTGAACCACAACCCGGACATTTCAACCCTGTAATCATAAGAAATGAACATTTTGGAAAAAATTCACTTCCAGTAGGATTAAAACTGGAATAAAACCATATAGCAACTGCCAACAAGGCAATTGCTATAGAAATATATATTATTCGATTAATTCTCAACAAAAGTTACCAATAACACTGAAGAACAGAAATATAGGATAAGTAATAGCACCTATTACTAAGGATATAATACTCCACATTGCAGCATTGCTTGATGCCTTTTGAGCTTCAAGATAGCGTCCTTGAGCATAAAGAGATGACACTTGTGCCGCATATACAATTGCAACGATACCAAAAATTTGGCAACAACACACCATTGACAGTATAGCCCATATAAGATTAGTAGGAGGACAAGGAGGTTGTGGTTGCGTATAAGATTGCTGTGGTTGTGGCTGTGGTTGAGACGTATAAGTGGTTTGAGGTTGCGAAACTTCGGGTTGAGGAGCACTTCCTTCGTTGTAAGCAGGAGGTGTCGGCGCACTATGTGCCATGAATATTCCTGATAACTCACTTAAATCTTTAGCAGCAATCCAGTTGATAAGACCTTCACGCCACACTTTTGTCTCTGGTGTTATGTTTAAGTTTAGGAGTTGTTCAAGTTCCATTGGTCCCTGTTTTGCTCCATCAATTACCGCCCAATATTGCATAATAAAAAATATTAAGAGAGATTCCATTTATCTCTCGGGTTACAATTACAAATATACATCTTTTTATAAACAATGCCACATTTCCATAGTAAAAGTTAGCATCTTGAACTTAATAAAAAAATTGGAGGTGCGCTTTTTCACAAAAACGTACCTCCCTCATAACCAAAATTCAAGTATATATATTTATTTGTTTATTTGTCCAGTATCAAGATACGACAAGTGAATGCAGTAAAATTTTTATCAGCCGAAAAATAATAGTTCTTAACGCTTTTTCAATAAGTATCTAAGGCTGTAGATTAGTAAAATTTTAAATTAAGCACTCTATATCTTACGATTGCTTTAAATCGACAAGACAAAGATATATTAAAAATAATAAGTATAAAAATTTATTTTCCTAAAAATAATTTAATAATGGTTATTTACCCCATTCCTCCGCAATTTTGATATTATAATATGTCTCCACAGAACGATAAAATAAAAATTATTTTATTTTATTAATATGCCCTCTTTTGTACTATATTTGCAAAAAATCGAAACATTATGCAGGCATCAATTCTTGTCGTTGAAGACGATCGCCGAATGGCAGAACTCATTAGGCGAGGGCTGGAAGAAAATAATTATAACGTTACCATCATTGCCGACGGGGCTGAGGGGCTTTCTCTTGCTCGTGAACGATGCTTTGACTTGGTGATAACCGATATTATTTTACCGTCGCTTAGTGGATTGGAGCTTTGCAAAAAGCTGAAATATTTTAACGAGTTAAATCCTGTGATTATGCTCACTGCTTTAGGTACGACAGATGACAAAGTCGATGGATTTGATGCTGGAGCTGATGATTACATGGTGAAACCTTTTGAAATGCGAGAGCTGATTGCTCGTATTCATGCTTTGCTAAAACGAAGTGCCTCGCGCCCATCAAATGATATTTTGCGTTTTGCTGATTTAGAATTAGACCTACGTACAAAGATTGTTAAGCGTAATGAAATGGAGCTTAATTTAACCCCAAAAGAATTTAGCTTGCTGGCATATATGATGGCAAATAATGGCAGAGTATTATCGAAGAGTGAAATTGCAGAGAAGGTGTGGGATATGAAGTTTGATAGTGGAACTAATTTTATAGAGGTGTATATAAGCTATCTAAGGCGAAAGGTGGATAAGGGTTTTGAGCGTAAACTTATCCACACAAAGGCAGGAATGGGATTTATACTAAAAGAGAGCCATGAAAATTAAAACTAAACTTTCGCTCCTATTTTCATTAATTTTTGGAGTTATTTTGATGATATTTATCATTGGAATATACCATTTTTATAGTAATAAGTGTCATAGCGACTACTTCGAGAATTTGCATCTACATGCAGCTGTTAAGGTGGATTTAATCGATGGCGAGACAATTGACCCCGAAATATTCCATTTACTCTATGAGAATGCTCCTATTAATTATGAGCCACAAGTAGCTATTTATGGAACCAACGGGGTAATCGTCTATCATGATAAGAAAAGTTCACTACCACAAGAGGAGAAACAGAAAATATTAAATCAGATACGCCAACAAGGGGAATGCAAAATATGGAATGGAGAAAGGCAGATATTTGGTTTCCTCATTGAGGGTAACAAAGGTGACTATATCGTTACCGCATCGGGATATGATGCCGACGGATTTGCTCAACTAAAATTGTTGCGTACTGTTTTGGGCATTGCATATATTATTGTAATGTTTTGCATAGTATTAGTATTGCGACTTTTCATTAAGCAGGCTTTCCACCCAGTAACACAAATGATAGAAAAGGTAAACGATATTACAAATTCAGAGAAGCTAAATATTCGCCTTAACGAGGGTAATAGAAAAGATGAACTGTCGGAGCTTGCAATAACATTTAATGAGATGCTTGCACAACTGGAAACATCTTTTGAGGCACAAAAAGAATTTGTATATAACATCTCACACGAACTACGCACACCTCTATCAGCAATAATTACAGAACTTGAACTATCGAAAGCAGAAAAAGGGACAGAGCACGACTATGAGAAAGCTATTGAACGTGCTTTATCTGACGCGCAACGGCTTGCTAAGCTCTCAACGAGCCTTCTCGACATGGCAAAGACAAACTATCGCACATCGGAAATAGCAATGCACGAAATGCGCATTGATGAGTTACTGATTGAGGTGTGTAGGAAAATTCAGAAATCAGAACCGAGTTATAATATTCATCTCATATTTGACAACGACAGCTATGAAGATGATTTATTTATTTCACTTCTTGGAAACGAATATCTGCTAAGTGTTGCTTTTGGTAATATTATTGACAACGGCTGTAAATATTCGACAGATAAAACGTGCGAAGTGCATATATCATATAAAGATAGCCAAATAAATATTAGGATAGTAGATCACGGTATAGGCATTACCGCCGAAGACCAGCCGTTCATCTTCACACCATTCTTTAGAGGTAGTAACAAGGCGTTTGCTTTGGGAAATGGGATAGGATTGGCTCTTACACATAAAATCATTGAGATTCATGGAGGGAGCATCGTTTTACAATCAGATGCTGGGCTAACTACATTCACAATTTCTCTAAAAAACCTTCTCTAATGATTTTCTAATATTTTTATAATAGATTTCTAAGTCCAATAATGCTGGTTATGCTATTATCTTTGACACGTCGAAGAGACAATAATATAACAATTAAACAGTGCATTAAATCAAAATTACAATTATGAAGAAATTGATGCTAAGTATTGCGTTTATCGCAGCTATGATGATGGGAAGTACAGTTTACGCACAAACAACCCCTGCAAAAAAAGAAGTAAAGAAAGAACAAACAGCTACAGTGAAGAAAGATGCAAAGAAATGCAAGAAAGAAGCTACTACATGTTGCGAAAAGAAAGCAGAAAAAGCTACTCCAGCAACTACAACCCCTGCTCCTAAGAAGAAAAAATAATATCTTGCCAATTGTGGCACATGTTTCTTAATCGTGGGAAAAGCTACTCAGTGACTGAGTAGCTTTTTTTGAGTGCATATCTCAAAACTAATAAAGGCTATTTCCGCATAGGAAATAGCCTTTAAAATATATGAAGCGGTTATTTATTAACCGTTAATTTTCTTCATGTGAGCGATAAGATCAAGAACCTTGTTTGAATAACCTATTTCGTTATCATACCAAGAAACAACCTTAACAAAAGTGTCAGTCAAAGCGATACCAGCCTTCTTGTCGAAGATAGATGTGCGAGCGTCACCAAGGAAGTCAGCTGATACAACAGCATCTTCAGTGTAACCAAGAACACCTTTAAGTTCGCCTTCAGAAGCAGCCTTCATTGCAGCGCAAATTGCGTCGTAAGAAGCAGGCTTAACTAAGTTAACAGTAAGGTCAACAACCGAAACGTCAAGAGTAGGAACACGCATTGACATACCAGTTAATTTACCATTAAGTTCAGGAATTACTTTACCTACGGCTTTAGCAGCACCAGTTGAAGAAGGGATAATGTTGCCAGAAGCAGCACGACCACCGCGCCAGTCTTTCATAGAAGGACCGTCAACAGTTTTTTGAGTAGCAGTAGTAGAGTGAACAGTAGTCATAAGACCGTCAGCGATACCGAAGTTGTCATTAAGTACTTTAGCGATAGGAGCTAAACAGTTAGTAGTACAAGAAGCGTTAGAAACGAATTTAGTACCCTTAACATAAGCATCTAAGTTAACACCACAAACAAACATTGGGGTATCATCTTTAGAAGGAGCTGACATAACAACGTACTTAGCACCAGCGTCGATGTGACCTTGAGCTTTGTCCTTAGAAAGGAAAAGACCTGTAGATTCAACAACATATTCAGCACCAATTGCGTCCCATTTAAGGTCAGCAGGATTGCGTTCAGCTGTTACGCGGATAACGTTACCGTTAACGATAAGTTGGCTTTTTTCAAGATTGTAATCAACAGTACCGTCAAATTGACCGTGCATTGTGTCATACTTAAGCATATAAGCCATGTAATCAACTGGAAGAAGGTCGTTGATACCAACTACTTCGATGTCTTTTCTTTCTGTAGAGGCACGGAAAACGAATCTACCGATACGTCCGAAACCATTAATACCTACTTTAATCATATTACTAAAAATTATTTGGTTAAAATTATTCCTATTTTAAAGGGATTATCACCGTTTATAATATTAATTGCTATTTTCGTGAGTGTCAAAGTTCTAATGTCGCAGCTACTTAAAGAACCTATCAAATATCTTTCAAAAAAGTAAGTAGCAATCGACTAAGTTCTTTTGCGTTACAAAAGTAATATTTTTTTTTGAATGAATGGTTGGAAAATTTAGAATAATGGAAAAATTTCCTTAATTTTGAACAGTTAATGGTACGAGGTTGTAAAGTATGAATAAGTTTTACTAAAATAATAATACAAATGAAAAGTAAATTTTTATCAGATTTTAAAGATTTTGCCATGAAAGGTAATGTTCTCGACATGGCAGTTGGTGTAATTATTGGTGCTGCATTTGGTAAGATAGTCAGCTCAATGGTAAATGACATCATAATGCCACTTATTGGCAAGTTGATAGGCGGAATTGATTTTACGTCGTTGCGATATGTAATTTCAGAAGCGTCGGTAGATGCAGCAGGCAAAGAGGTTGCCGAAGTTGCGCTAAGTTATGGAATGTTTATTCAAAACACGATTGATTTCATAATCATAGCTTTTTGTATTTTCATATTTATTCGCTTGATAGGAAAACTTTCGCGAAAGAAAGTGGAAGAAGTAGCAACTCCTGCTCCAGCTGAGCCCTCAAATGAAGAAAAATTACTCACAGAAATTCGTGACTTATTAAAGAAACAACAATAATCATAGCGTCTTGATTAAAGCGAAGAGGAACGTC
>JAVWYO010000020.1:0-28836 GCA_036661515.1 Muribaculaceae bacterium
GAGGGTGCTTATATGACAAAGCATAATGGTAAATATTATTTGCAATATGGTGCGCCAGGAACTGAATTTAAAGTTTATGCCGATGGCGTGTATGTAGGTGATTCACCATTAGGCCCTTTTACCTACCAAAAGCATAATCCTATGAGCTACAAGCCAGGTGGGTATGTTCAAGGGTCGGGGCACGGAGGCACATTTGCCGACGTTAATGGAAATTATTGGCATGTGAGTACGTGTATGTTATCAATTAAGTATAAATTTGAGCGTAGAATAGGAATTTATCCAACGGCATTTGACAAAGATGGAATAATGTATTCTTCGTCGGCATTTGGCGATTATCCTACTTATTCTGCCTTAAATGATATAAAAAATCCAGAAAAGCGATTTGCTAATTGGATGTTGCTTTCATATAAAAAGAATGTAGAGGCATCAACAACTGATAGTATTTACAATGTAAATAATGTTTGTGATGAGAGTATGCGTAGCTACTGGGCAGCAAAGAGTGGCGGCAAAGATGAATGGCTAAAAATGGATCTTGGAGAAGTGAAGACGGTGCGTGCAGTGCAGATAAATTATTATGAGCATAATGCTACACAATATAATAGAGCAAGTGATTTATACTATCAATATAGAATTTATCATTCATTAGATGGCAAAAATTGGGAACTTGTAATAGACAAGAGCGATAATGATAAAGATGTGCCTCACGACTATGTTGAACTTGCCGAACCATTGCGCACTCGCTATCTTAAATTTGAAAATTTGCATGTTGCATCAGGCGATTTGGCTATATCAGGATTTAGAGTATTTGGTAATGCTGATGGCAAGATACCAAGTGAGGTAAAGAAATTTAAGGTAAAGCGAGATAGCAAAGATAGTAGAAACGCAATGTTGTCGTGGAATGGTGTTGCTGGTGCTTATGGATATAATATTTATTATGGTATAGAGCCAGATAAAATGTATAATTCAATAACCGTTCTTAGTGAAACCAGCTATGACATGCGAGGATTAGATAAAGATACAACTTATTATTTTACAATAGAGGCTTTGAATGAAACGGGCTGTTCCGGTAAGACAAAGACTATTAAACAATAAATCATATTATGAAATTAAAATCTATAATAGGAATCGTAATTCCTTTATTGCTTAGTTGCACAGCAACTGGCACCGAAATAGAACATGGTGGTGGCATTAATAGTCGCCCAGCTAAGTTTGCAAATGATAATGAGATGCTTGATTACATTCAAAAGGTGCATTTCAATTATATGTGGGATGGTGCCGAAGAAGTGTCGGGGCTTGCTCCAGAGCGCATTCATCTGGATAATATATATCCAGAGAATGACTCTAAAGTTGTGACGATTGGGGGTAGCGGATTTGGCGTTGCTGGATTGCTTGTTGCTATCGATCGTGGATTTGTGTCGCGAGAAGAGGGTGTGAAGCGTTTAACAAAAATAGCTGATTATCTTACTCGTGCCGATCGTTTTCATGGCGTGTGGCCACATTGGCTTGATGGGCCTACAGGAAAAGTGAAACCATTTGGCACCAAAGATAATGGTGGTGACTTGGTGGAGAGTTGTTTTATGATGCAGAGTTTGCTGTGTGTGCGTCAGTATTTCATGAATGGCAACGCAGAGGAGAAGGCACTTGCCAATAAAGTTGACAAGTTGTGGAGAGAAATGGAATTTGACTGGTATCAAAATGGTAAAGATGTAATATATTGGCATTGGTCGCCAAGTTATGGCTGGGAAATGAATTTCCCTTTGGAAGGTTATAACGAAACAATGATTGTATATATCCTTGCAGCAGCTTCGCCAACACACACTGTTGCGGCATCGGCTTATCATAATGGCTGGGCTCGCGGAGGAAATATTAAGAGTAATGCAAAACCTTATGGCTATGCGCTCGAATTAAAGCATAATGGGGCTGAGGAATTTGGTGGGCCATTATTTTGGGCTCAATATTCATGGATAGGATTAGACCCACGTAATTTGAAAGATAAATATGCCAACTATTGGAATGTTACACGTAATCATGTAATGGCAAACTATAAATATTGTGTTACAAACCCTAAAGGATTTAAAGGATATGGCGATAATTGTTGGGGGTTGACGGCAAGTTATAGTGTAAAAGGATATAATGCACATTTTCCAGGAAATGACCATGGTGTGATAACACCTACGGCAGCTCTATCGAGCTTTCCATATTCACCAAAGGAATCGATGTCAGCGTTAAAGCATTTTTATTTTGATAAAGGCGCATGGATATGGGGCAAATATGGATTTTATGATGCTTTTTCTGATGAAAGTGCTTGGACTACTCCACGCTATTTAGCAATTGACCAATGCACTATTGCTCCGATGATTGAAAATTATCGTTCAGGATTGCTTTGGAAATTATTTATGAGTTGTCCAGAGGTTCAGAGTGGATTAACGAAATTAGGATTTACATATTAAAATACTCAATACAATGAAAAAAATATTTATTTTAGTGGCAGTTGCGGCTCTTTCGTTATCGGCAGGGGCTAAGTCACAAAAGGCTCCAAAGACTATTGCACCAATAGATGAGTTCGTCAGTACTCTAATGAGCAAGATGACCATAGAGGAAAAAATAGGTCAGCTTAACTTGCCAGTTACGGGAGATATTGTAACAGGACAAGCTAAAAGTAGTGACATCGCTGCAAAAATCAAACGTGGTGAGGTTGGCGGACTTTTCAATCTAAAAGGGGTTGATAAAATCAAAGAAGTTCAAAAAATGGCTGTTGAAAATAGCCGATTACATATACCATTACTATTTGGAATGGATGTAATTCATGGATATGAAACGGTGTTCCCTATACCGTTAGCATTATCTTGCTCATGGGATATGCCAGGAATAGAAAAGTCAGCTCGTATTGCGGCTACTGAGGCAAGTGCCGATGGTATCTGCTGGACGTTTAGCCCTATGGTTGATATTTGCCATGACGCACGCTGGGGACGTATCGCAGAAGGTAGTGGCGAAGATCCATTCTTGGGTGCTGAGATAGCAAAAGCTATGGTTATTGGCTATCAAGGTAAAAATATGAGTGGTAAAGATGAGATTATGGCTTGTGTAAAGCACTTTGCTCTATATGGTGCAGGTGAAGCAGGGCGTGATTATAATACCGTTGATATGAGCCATAATAGAATGTATAATGAATATTTCTTACCATATAAAGCTGGTGTAGAAGCTGGTGCAGGGAGTATAATGGCATCTTTTAATGAGATAGATGGTGTTCCTGCAACTGGGAATAAATGGCTACTCACAAATGTACTTAGAGACCAATGGAAGTTTAATGGATTTGTGGTTACCGATTTTACTGGAATTATGGAGATGACTCATCATGGAGTTGGTAATTTGCAACAAGTATCGGCTCAATCATTGCAAGCTGGAACCGACATGGATATGGTTAGTGATGGTTTTTTAGGCACTTTGCAAAAATCTCTTAAAGAAGGAAAAGTAACAGAAGAGGATATAAATAAGGCTTGCCGTAGAATTTTAGAGGCAAAATATAAGCTTGGTCTATTTGCTGACCCTTATAAATATTGTGATTTAAAACGTCCAGCAAAGGAGGTTTATACCGATGCTAATCGTGCTGAAGCTCGTAAGATGGCAACTAAGAGTTTTGTGCTATTGAAAAATGAAGGCAATGTATTGCCATTAGCAAAAAAGGGCACAATAGCGGTTGTAGGACCATTAGCTAATAGTGCATCAAATATGCCTGGTACATGGAGTGTAGCTGCAAATTTCTCTCGTTATTCTACATTGGTAGAAGGATTGAAAAAATCAGTTGGCGAAAAGGCTAATATATTATATGCAAAAGGTAGTAATTTAATGAACGACTCGATTTATGAAAAGAATGCTACAATGTTTGGTCGCACATTAAATCGAGATAATAGCTCAGCTGAATCGATGATTGAAGAGGCTTTAGCTGTAGCCAATAAGGCTGATGTAATTGTTGCAGCAGTAGGTGAAAGTTCTGAAATGTCGGGTGAGTCAAGTTGCCGTACAAATTTAGAGATGCCCGATGCTCAACGTACATTACTTGAAGCGTTGGTAAAGACCGGGAAACCTGTTGTAGTTGTATTATTTTCAGGTCGCCCTGTAATCCTCAATTGGGAGAATGCTAATGTGCCTGCAATATTGAATGTGTGGTTTGGTGGTAGTGAAGCGGCTGACGCAATTGGTGATGTTATTTTTGGTGATGTCAATCCAAGTGGAAAACTGTCTACTTCATTCCCTCAGTCAGTGGGTCAGTTGCCATATTCATATAGTCATAAAAATACGGGTCGACCAATAGCCGATACCAGTAAATTCCAAAAATTTACAAGCAATTATCTTGACGTAACTAATAATCCTCTTTATCCTTTTGGATATGGATTAAGTTACACCACATTTGAATATAGTGATATTGCTTTAAGTTCTAAGCAATTAGACCAAAATGGCACAATTACTGCTACTGTTACATTGACAAATTCAGGCAAATATGATGGTACTGAAGTGGTACAATTATATATACGTGATTTAGTTGGTAGTATTACACGTCCTACTAAAGAATTAAAAGGATTCCAACGTATATCATTGAAGGCTGGCGAAAGCACACAGGTGTCTTTTTCTATTACTCCAGAATTGCTAAAATTTTATAATTATGAAAATAAATTTGTGAATGAAATAGGCGATTTTGAAGTAATGATTGGTGGCAATAGCCGTGATGTCAAGGTAAATAATTTTGAACTAAAATAAAACACAAAATAATGAAGCGACTATTAGGACTATTATTGATAGCGTTAATTAGTTGTTCTTGTTATGCTAAGAAATCAACCACATTGGTGCTAAGCACTTATAATCTTAGGTGCGACACCGATGTGGATATAGCAAGAGGCGATGAATGGAATAAGCGTAAACCTTATGTCAAGGGACTTATACAATTTCATGGGTTTGATATTTTTGGCACACAAGAGCTTAGGCTAAATCAAATTGATGATATGCTTGCAATGATGCCCGAATATTCTTACGTTGGTGCTGGACGTGACGATGGCAAAAAGGCTGGCGAACATGTTGCAATATTTTATCGCACTGATAAATTTGAACTCGTTGATTCTGGGAGTTTTTGGCTTGCCGAAGATGAAACGAAGCCTGTTAGAGGCTGGGACGCAGCATATACAAGAATATGCACATGGGGCGAGTTTAAAGTGAAAGAGACGGGATTTAAATTTGTGTATTTTAATGTGCATTTAGATAATGAAGGAGCAATTGCTCGTCAAGAAAGTGCAAAACTCATTATGGCTAAGATGAATGCTCTTTCACCTACACTACCTGCAATAATGGCTGGCGATTTTAATGTGAATGAAAGTTCTGAACTATATAAGACATTGAGTAAGAGTACTAAGCTATTTGATTCACGTAAGATGGCAGATATGGTATATTGCAATAATGTTTCATATAACGATTTTAATCCTGCTGGAGCTAATGAGGGTATTCTTGATTATGTGTTTTTATCTAAAGACTTTAGAGTAAAAAAATATGGATTATTGACTGATGTATATCGCACAATAGAAGCATCGGGAGAGGCTAAAGCTCGCACTCCATCTGACCATTTTCCAATTATGCTAATATTAGAGACTAAATGAAGATGATGAATAGGTTTATAAAATATTTTTTGATTATTATACTTGCGCTTATGCCAGTGATGGGTGTAGCGCAAGTAAATGATTTGCCTCGCTCAACGCCAGAACGTGAGGGCGTTAAGTCGAGCACAATAAGCAAAATGCTTGATGTGCTTAGTGGTATTCCCAACACTGAGATACATCATGTTATGGTAGTAAGGCACGGAAAAGTTATTGCTGAATATCACCCTGCTCCATATAAGCCTGAATATAGACACACGCTTTACTCTTGTAGTAAGACATTTGTGTCAATGGCTATTGGTATTGCTATCGGTGAGAATAAATTGAAATTGACCGATAGAGTAGCTTCCTTTTTTCCCGAACAATTACCCGACACTATATCACAAAATTTGTCGGAGATGACAGTTAGAAATTTGCTTACTATGACATCAGGCATTGTTCCCGATTGGAATATGCGTAATTATGAAAGTAATTGGATAAAATCATATTTGGCAAAACCAGTGATTTGTAAACCAGGCTCAGATTATAAATACGACTCAATGTGTACATTCATGCTGTCGGCTATATTACAACGAGTGACAGGTATGAAGATGCTCGATTATTTGAAGATTAAATTCTTTACACCAATGAATATAACAGACGTTGGGTGGGAAGAAAGCCCCGATGGGATTAATACAGGAGGTTGGGGATTGCATTTGCAAAGCGAATCGCTTGCAAAATTAGGAATCCTCATCTTGAACAAAGGAGAGTGGAATGGAAAGCAATTAGTCCCTAAGCGATGGATAGAAGATGCGTCATCAAAGCAAGTAGATAACACCTATGGTGTAAAAAATGCAAAGATAACAGATAGTAATCAGGGATATGGCTACCAAATGTGGTGTTGTAAATATCCAGGAGCAATTAGGGCTGATGGTGCTTATGGACAATTTGTCGTTATGGTGCCTGATAAAGACATTGTGGTTGTAATTAATGGAAATTGTATAGGAAATAGCGATGATGAACTTAATGCCGTGTGGGATGTGCTTATGCCAGGTGTCGATGAGAAGCAATACCAAGCTGGTGGTAAAGAATATAAGTTATTACTCAAGCAATGTGCAAATGCTCGCCTTGAAACGCCAAAAGGGAAAAAGAGCACATCATTGTCAAAATCTATTTTAGGCAAGACAATCACCTTACAAAAAAATAAGCATAACATCTCAAATCTTAGCATTACGCAAAATGGCGATATCTATGCGCTCACTGTCGAGCAAAACGATGGAGAAAATTATGTGATACCATTTGACTATAAAAAATGGAGCTATGCTATTTCTCCGGTAAATCCGCCATATTCGGTAAGTGCAATGGCACGGTTTAAAGGAATAACAGACCCATATATTGTAGCAGGAGCCTATGCTTGGAGTAGCGACAGCACATTATTGTTAACAGCACATTATCCAAATTGGATAAGCAGTCGGACGTTTTTGCTAAATTTTCAGAAAGAAGAAGTAAAAATACAAATAAGTGAAAACTTCTCCTTAGACCCTCCAGAGCAAATCATCGGAGCATTAGCAAAATAACCGCGCCCTCCCTCCAATCAAAATAAAGCCCATTGAATTAATAGATTATTTAGTTCAATGGCTTTTTTAATCTATATAATGCCTTAATTAAGCAGATATTTATAAAAGAACGATATGTTTTATGGTCAATGTTTTTAGGCTAAATAAACTAAATCTATGGAAAATTGTTTGCATATCTCAAGAAAATTGCTGAATATTGTACCAGGTTATATATCGAATAATAAAAATATATATTTATATATTGGCGTATAAACTGCATGCGCAAATTATCGATAGTCATTTTCGTAATAATTTAATCCTGTCAATACAGGTAAAAATTTGATTTGATAAAACACTATGGGTGATAACTTATTAGTTAATCAGCTTAGACAAGGAAATCAATTAGCATTCACAGCTCTTTATAAGATGTATGCGAACCAGGCATTTATGCTGTCGTTCAAATATCTCTGTAATAAAGCGCTGGCGGAAGATGCTGTGCAAAATTTATTTATGAAAATATGGCTAAAACGAGGAGAGATTGACGACACTCGCCCATTTAACCACTATCTTTTTACTATATTAAAGAATGACTTATTAAATATTCTTAGAGACTCAAAGAGTGAAATATTTGTTTTAGATGATTGCCTTGAGATACTTGACTTTATTGATAATGATTCTCTGATAAATGATATAGAGCAAGAACAGACTGAGGTTGTAAAAAAGGCATACAATACTTTATCTCCTCAAAGAAGAAAAATATTTTCGTTGAAAATGTCGGGTAAATATACAAACCAAGACATAGCTAATCAACTTAATCTATCAGTAAATACTATAAAATTCCAATATAGTCAATCATTAAAGCAAATCAAGAAATTCGTTAGAGAATATTCGATCATGCTATTAATGTAACTTTATTCATTCCGATAAGTAATTTGTACAGAAAAGTAAAAATATCTCAATTTGATATAATACTTTTTTGGGCTAATTGTGTACTATATATAAATGAATGATAAATGACCACAATAAGTAATAAAAATAATATCGATGAAGATCTTCTAAAAAGCATAGAAGACCACATAGATGAGGATGTTAATAGCCTAATTAAAAACGAGACTATTAATATGGGTGGTCGTAAAATTCCATGCTTTGATGAATATGGCGTATATTCAAATATACTTAATTCTATCGAGCAAAATAGAAAAAGGCAAAAGAAATACATATTAAGATGGGCATGTGTTGCAGCTGTTACCATATTTGCTATAATTAATGGCGCTTATTTTGCTACTCAGTATATTGAAAAAGAGAATGTCTCGTTGCGAGAAATTTACTCGCCTAAAGGTGAAAAGCTCGTTGTGTTATTGACTGATGGAAGTAGGGTATGGCTTAATGCTGATTCAAAATTGATATATCCAGAGCAATTTGTAGGTGATGAAAGAAATGTAGAAATAGAGGGAGAAGCCTATTTTGAAGTAAATAAGAATCCTGATTGTCCATTTATGGTTAAAGTAGATAATATGAAGGTGAAAGTGACAGGGACAAGCTTCAATATAAGTGCGTATCCAGAAGATAAGGATATTATAACAACTCTTGATGAAGGTAAAATAATGATAGGAGAAGGTAGCAAAAATTATTATACATATAAGAGTATGAAGCCTGGTCAAGTCGCAGTATATGATAGGGAAAGTTCCCAATGTATAATTAAAGATTCTGAAAATTATAAAGAATTATCATGTTGGAAAGACGACTTATTGACATTTAGAAATACTTCATTAAATGGTGTATTGAATGTCTTATCTCGAACATTTGATGTGACGTTCAAGGTTAATAATAAAGATGTGGCAATGTTTACATATAATTTTGTGTGTGATGCAAATGACCTAAGTAATATCTTAGATATAATGACCTCAATCACACCATTATCATATAAGAAAGTTGGTACAAATCAATATGAAATTAATTAAAGATATAACATAAACTAATATAATCATGAAAAGATATAAAACATAGATAAATAAGTTAGGCATAAATGTTATTTATTAGAGCTTCTTAATATAGTTGTTACATATACGAAATGTTATTGTAATAAGAAATAAAGACCTTTGCCGACATGAAACAGCAACGCAATAAACCGAAAGAATCAATCTAATCACATTATTAAATCATAATTAAATGAAAGAGAATCACTATTTCTTGAGCCTAAAAAAGGGGGTTATAGTATGTGCACTAAGTCTGCTATTCCCATTTTTTGCTTATTCTCAACATCAACGAATTACTGTTGATATTAAGAATATGCCTTTGAATAAAGCAATGGAGCAAATAAGTAGGGAGGCATCAATGAATGTTGCCTATAGTAAAGAATTTGTTGATGCTAACAAAATTGTAAGCCTTAAAGTAACTAATGTAGAATTAAAAGATGCATTATCAATGCTTTTGAAAGGAGACAATATTGGATTTAGTTTTCATGAAAATAGTATTTTATTGTTTAAAAAGGGCGAGCAGAAACAAAAACAAGAGAATACTGTAGAAAAGAAGACTGTGCGAGTATCAGGGCATGTAAGTGATAGTACTACTGGTGAGCCTATTATAGGTGCAACAGTAGCTGTTGCTGGAACGTCTAATGGAACTATAACTGATATTGATGGGAATTATTCATTAAATGTAAATGAAGGGAGTACCGTAAAAATATCATATATAGGCTATAACGAGGTTAAACAAACTGTCAAAAAAGATGGTACCGTTAATTTCTCATTAAGTGAGAATAGCACTCAACTCGATGATGTTGTAGTAGTTGGTTATGGTACGCAAAAGAAATTGAACTTGACAGGTGCAGTGTCAATGGTAAAGGGAGACGAAATTGCAAGTCGTCCAATAACAAGTGTTGGAGCTGGATTGCAGGGAACCTTGCCTGGTGTAACAATAACTTCTGCATCTGGTCAACCGGGGGCATCAGTCGATATCAAAATTCGTGGCGTAAGCACTATCAATAGTGATACCAATCCATTAATTTTGATTGATGGTGTTGCAGGAGGTGACATGAATTTATTAAATCCGAGTGATATAGAAAGTGTATCAGTACTAAAAGATGCTGCGTCGGCGGCTATTTATGGAGCACGTGCTGCAAATGGTGTAATATTAGTAACTACTAAAAAAGGTAATGCAAAAGAGAAAGCTTCATTATCATATAGTGGATATGTAGGATTTCAAACACCAACGGCATTACCTGAACTTGTTAATGGCCGTCAATACATGGATCTTGCCAATGAGGCAATGTCGGCTGCCGGATTTTCAAAGCCATATTTGGACGACGCTTACAAAAAATATGACTCAGGTCTATATCCTAATGAGTATTCTAATACTGATTGGATAGGGCAAATATATAAAAAGAGCGCATTCCAGACAGGACATAATTTAAGTGTAAGAGGTGGTAACGAGAAAAGCGCATATTTTATGTCTTATGGTTTCCTTGATCAAGATGGACTTGTAATAGGCGATTCTTTCAAATCAAGAAGGCATAATGCAAGAATTAGTGCAAATACCGAAGTCTTTGGCCGTCTTAAACTAAATGGTAATGTTAGTTTTGTTGATTATTATAGGAGTCAATGTGGATATAGCGGTACATCTGGAGTATTTCGTTTAGCTCAACGTATGTCACCACTTCTTCCTGTGAAATGGCAGCGAGAAGATGATAATGGCGACTGGGAAAACTCGGATTATTATTCAAGTGGAATGGTAAAGAATCCAGTAGATGTAGCTTATAATTCGGGGACCGAAGAAAGAAAGTCTCGCGTATTTAATGGCATAGTTGGTGCTGATCTTAAAATAATAGAAGGATTAAATCTTGGTGGGCAATATTCTGCAAATTATTATTTTAGAAATACAGATGAGTTTAATCCCATTTTACCTCAATATTATTCTGATGGCAGTCCAAGCCCAGAAAACGAGAAATTACGTAACTATATAAGCGAGGAGAGTCTTAATTATTTGACTCAAAGTTTTCAAGTAACATTAAAATATGATAAAGAGATAAATGGACATGAAATTGGGGCGTTAGCAGGTTTCTCACAAGAATGGGAAGATCGTAGCTCTCTATTTGCAAGTAGGAAAAATATCTTATTAGAAAATATACATGTTATAGATGCTGGTACCGAAGACATAATAAATAAGGGTTCTAAGCAATCATGGGCACTTCGTTCATACTTTGGCCGTGTAAATTATGCGTTTGAAGGCAAGTATTTATTTGAAGCTAATATGCGTGTAGATGGTACCTCTCGTTTTGCTCGTAATAATCGTTGGGGATATTTCCCATCATTCTCTGGTGGTTGGAATTTCTCACGTGAAAAATTTCTTGATTTTGCAAAGCCTGCATTGACTTCTGGTAAGTTAAGAGCATCGTGGGGAGAACTTGGTAATCAAAATGTGGGATCAGATTATTATCCATATTTGACTCCAATAGAAAGTGTCGAAAAATCATATCCAATTGGTGCAATAAATAATGTTGGTTTTCTTCAAACTAAATTGGGTAATAAAAACATAAAATGGGAGACCATTAGGATGCTAAATATAGGTATCGATTTGAGCTTTTTTGAAAATCGCTTAAATGCTTCATTTGATTGGTATAAAAAGCAGAATATAGATGCTCTTGTAAAGCCTATCTTCCCAACAATCGTAGGTATATCAGGTTCAGCAAATCTACCATATGAAAATCTTGGTGAGATTGAAAATAAAGGCTGGGAAGTATATTTGCAATGGAGAGATAAAATTGGTGAGGTTAAATATGATGTCACATTTAATTTGGCTGATTCCAGAAATAAAATTATTGATTTAGGAAAGAGTGCACCTACGTTTGGAAAGAATCTTCGCCGTGAAGGAGACCCAATAAACGCATATTATGGATATTTGACCGATGGTCTTGCGCAAGTAAGCGATTTTGGTGGTCAAGACGATCAAGGTCGTTATATCAATCCTAAGTTCCCAATACCATTAGCATCGGCTGGATTAGTTCAACCCGGTGATATTAAATATCGTAACGTATCTGGCGATGATAATGTTATAGATGATAAGGATAAAGTCGTATTAGGAGATCCTGCTCCACATTTTACATATTCGTTTAAGGGAGCTGTGGAATGGAGAGGTATAGACTTTAGTTTCTACTTACAAGGAGTAGGTAAAGTCGATGGATATTTAACAGATGAAGCTCGTCATTGTTTTATTAATGATTATTCAATTCCAAAGGTAGAACACCTTGATAGATGGACTCCAACTAACACAGGAGCAAATTATCCACGTCTATATCAATCACAAACTCATAATTTGCTTGTTAGTGATTATTGGATTGAAGATGCTTCTTATCTAAGATTGAAGAATATCCAATTAGGATATAGCTTGCCTTCAAAATGGTTGAAACCTTTGAAAATTACCAAATTGAGAGTTTATGCTTCAGCAGATAACTTACTAACTTTTTCAAAATATTTTGGTGCTTATGACCCCGAAGTACGTGAAAGTAATGGAGATGCCTATCCGCAAGTAAAGACTTATGTATTTGGTCTGAATCTAACATTTTAATAAATATTAAATTATGAAATATATACAATATACAATAGTCGCACTGACTTTATTCTTTGCAACATCGTGTGACGACAGTTTTTTGGATAGATTCCCTCAAGATTCTGCAACCAATGAAACTTATTGGAAAAATGACGCACAATTAAGAGCGGCTTTATATCCTTGCTATAATGCCTTTTTTAAGGATTTCTTAGTAAACTGGAGTGAATCTACATCTGAAACGATTATGTGGGGAAACATAACCAGTGGTTTAAGCAAAGTATCGGGAGGAAAACATGCATATACAGATGGCTTCCCATTTACAACCTATTGGGAGCAAGCTTATGGATATATTTTTACTTGTAATGATTTCCTTGACAACTACAATAAGGCAGAAATGCCTCAAGATAAAAAAGATGTATATGCTGCTGAGGTAAAAGTTATTAGATCTTATCTTTATTTTCTTTTAACTACATTTTGGGGTGATGTGCCATGGGTAGATAGAGTTATAACAGCCGATGAGGCATATATTGCTCGCACTCCAAGAAGTGAAGTTATAGATCATCTAATTAAAGATTTAGACTGGGCTGCTGCTCATCTTCCAAAAGAACGTCAATTAGGAAAGGATGTGGGACGTATTGACCGTTGGGGCGCTTTGGCAATGAAAGCTCGAATAGCTCTCCAAAACGAAAGATGGGAAGTTGCTGCAAACACAGCCCAAGAGATAATTGATAATGGACCTTATGGCCTATATAGCTATTCAAATACATATCAACCAGAAGGTGACGTAGAGATAAATGCAAGCAATAATGAATCTATAATATATAGCTTGTATGTTCCTGATATAAGAATGCACAATGTGCCAAATGAGACATGCTGTCCAGTTGATTATATACGTTTAAATCCTTCTAAATCTCTTGTTGACGCATATTTGTGTACAGATGGAATGCCTGCAAAAACAGGTCTTGAATATTATAAGCGTGAAGATGTGAAAACATCACCTCTTTATAAATTTCCAGAGGAGCATTATGCCGATTATTTTAAGAATCGAGATCCTCGTATGCAAATGACGTTATACGCTCCTGGGGATAAATGGCCTGGAGGAGATGATGGAGATAAAGAAGTGCGTAAACCAAATCCTATATTTAATTTGCCTCGTTTTTCTTCTCTTCAATCTGGGAATAATGGTGCAAATGGCCGTACGGGCTTTTATTTGAAAAAATATAACGATCCTATGGTTGCTGGTAATTATAATTTGGGACATGGCAATTTAAATGTAATTCGTTTCCCTGAAATATTACTAATCTATGCTGAAGCAAAATATAATATTCAAGGTAATTTATCTCAAAGTCAAATAGATTATACTGTAAATAAACTAAGAGATCGTGTTGGAATGCACCGAATGATTCTTACTGAGCTTTCGGAATGGAATCTAAACCTTCAAACGGAGTTGAGACGAGAACGTACAGTAGAAATGACATTTGATGGCATGCGTTATGCCGATGTTATGAGATGGAAAGAGGGCGAACTTCGTTTTGGTAGAGCGATAACTGGTCCAAGTCTTCAAGTGTGTCTTAATGACCTTGGTGCAAATCCATATCCTGATACCGGTGTAGATGAATTTGGTGATGTGATTTACGAAAAATCGAAAGCAGAAGGTGGAGCACGTTATTTTGATCCTGCCATGCACTATCTATGGCCTGTACCTTATGCTGAGAGAATAAAGAATCCATTGTTAGGACAAAATCCAGGGTGGCCTAAATGATAAAGGTTAAACATATATTGATTATCTGCATTCTTGCATTATTTGCAAGTTGTGGTAAGGACAACAGTTCTCCTATTGACCCGGGTTGGAATAACCCGGGTGATAGTAGGGCAGATGAACTGATTGTGATGAGCTACAATATAAAGCATTGTGCACCTTATTATGGAACGTCAGAAACGACGGTTGCTAATGTTAATAGTATTGCCACGATAATAAAAAGCAAGAAACCCGATGTCGTATTTCTACAAGAAGTAGATAAATGCACAACAAGAAGTTTAGGCATTGATCAAGCAAAAAAGATAGCCGAACTATCGGGTTATCCTTACTATTATTTTTATAAGAGTATGGATTATCAAGGAGGCGAATATGGACTTGCAATATTATCATCGATAAGCATAAAAGATGCATTTGGATATAAACTTCCTAAAACAATAGATGAGGTATCAATAGCAGGAGAATATGTAGTTGGAACAGCTAAAATACATAGGAATAGTAAAGATATTATGATTGCAGTTGCACATTTATCGGTGTATCAAGCCGAACGTGATAAGCAGATGCCATATATTCTTAATAATATTTTGACAAAAGATATTCCTACAATATTTGCTGGTGATTTTAATGCGACTCCTACAAATTCTACAATTCAGTTTTTGAATGGAGCAGAATTTACGAGAACTAATACTAATTCTCTAAATTATACCATTCCATCAAATGCGCCTAACCGAGAAATTGATTATATAAGTTATAAGCCTTCAACAGCTTTTAGTACTATATCACATACTGTATTAACGGGGTTAAATGCTTCAGACCATTTACCTATAATATCAATATTGAAAATAACAAAATAAAAATATAATGAAAAGTATAAAAAACTATATATTATTATTACTCTTAGTCCTTTCAGGAACGGTGTATGCTCAAGACACATTGAGAGTAAAAATAATGACGTATAATTTAAGATTTGGAGAATTAGCGTCTTTAGAAGAGATAGCATCACATATCAAAGCATTTAATCCCGATTTCGTGGCTTTGCAAGAGGTTGATGTTAATACTAACAGAAAACGTTCGGCACACCAAGCTGGTAAAAACTTTATTTCTGAATTGGCTTTTAGAACAGGAATGTTTGGAGCTTATGCAAAGACTATTAATTATGGTGGTGGTTATTATGGTATAGGACTATTGTCAAAGTTCCCAAGTGTAAGTATAAATAAAACGATGTTGCCTCATCCTATAGAAAAAGATGAGCCAAGAGCATTGATTGAAGGTGTTTTTGAAATAAGTGACAAGGATACAATTATATTTGCATCTACACATCTTGATGTTAAACAAGCAACTACACGTGAGGAGCAAGCAAAGTTTATATCAGCACATTTTAGAGATGCGACTTATCCTGTTATTATTGGTGGTGACTTTAATGCAACACCCGATAGCAAGGCTATAAAAGATGTGATGATGAAATCATGGTTTCATGGGACTAACGAAGATTTAACAATCCCAGCATGGAATCCTAAAGTAAAGATTGATTATATTTTTGCATTGCCTAAAAAAGGGTGGAGAGTTGTCAGAACGCAGACTATTCAATCACGATTGAGCGATCATTTACCTATAATTACAGAGTTAGAATATATAAGACCATAGAAGTTTAATGAAAAGGAGAATAACCATATTATTTAGCCTATTATCAATAGTTGTAATGATTAATGCTAAATCACGGCTTTTGGAAAATATTGAATTAACCAATATTTCGCCACAAGGCTGGTTACGCATAATGATGAACAATCAGGAGGAGAATTTTACTGGTAAGCTGGATAAAATAGGTTTCCCTTTTACACAAGGAGGATGGGGTAGTGAACCATTTATGCGGACTCGTAATGGCCTAACTTCTGGATTTTGGGTACCGTATGAGCAAACGGCATATTATTATGATGGAATGATAAGATGTGGCTTACTGTTGAATTCTGAAGAATTAATTAAGAAGTCAAGAATAGCTATTTATAATTCTATTAAGAATGCCTCGAAAGAGGGAATAATAGCATCTGTTATATCAACAGGAGATATGCGTCGCTGGGCTCATTCTGTGTTCTTTAGAGCTATTATGGCTGAATATGAATCAACGCACAATAAGAAATTGCTTGTCGGTATTGAGAAGCATTTTAAAAATGATACGGTCGATTATCAAGGTCGTGACTTATGCAATATTGAAACCCTTGCTTGGCTATATAGAGAAACAGGGGATAAGTACTATGCTAATAAAGCTATTGAATTTAAAACCCATTTTATTTCCCCTGGAGAAACATTAGAGGATTATCTTAATAAACTGGGTACACTCTCGCGTCAAGAATTACATGCAGTAACTTTTCATGAGTTGCTGAAGATTCCTATTTTATATTATGAACTTACTGGGGAACAGCGATATTTAGAAATAGCTCGTATGGGCTTTAAAAAAATAGATGAATTTCATCTGCTTCCTGATGGTGTTGCAAGTAGTGAAGAGGGATTGTCGGGACGTTCTTCAAAGAATACGCATGAAATGTGTAATGTAATTGATTATATGTGGACTTGTAGCTATATGCTTAAGGCAACTCGCGAAGTAGAATGGTGTGATAGAATAGAGCGTGCATTATTCAACGCTGGAATCGGTGGTATTACTAAGAATTTTGACGCGCATCAATATTATTCTTGTCCTAATCAAATTGTTTGTGCTGAGCATTCGAGTAATGTCTCTACTTATGAGGATAGTCGCTTGGCATATCGTCAAATACATAGACCCCCATGTTGCACAGGAAATCTAAATAGGATGTTCCCTGTTTATGTAGGAAGCCAATGGTTGAAAGATGACGAAGGCTCTTTATATAAGACATTATATGGAGCTGGCGAAATAAACTATAAGACCCATAAAGGATCTGTAACACTTCGAGAGGAATCAACTTACCCATTTGGTGATACAATAAAAATAAAGGTTATATCGGGAGAAGCTGAATTTCCATTATATCTACGTATCCCTGCATGGTGCAATAATCCTGAAATACGAATAAATGGAGTAATACAGACTGGCGTGAAACAAAACGAATTTTATGTGGCAAATAGATTGTTTAAGGCAGGTGATGTCGTAGAATTATTATTCCCCAAAAAGGCGCAATATAAACGTTGGGATCATGAAGCCATGATAGTAAACTATGGTCCACTACTATTTGCATTACCGGTAAAAAGTAAAACATGTAGTGTAGATGTACTTACGCCTAAATTGCAAAAGGAATCTTATAAAGGTTATACGATGACTGCTACATCTGATTGGAATTTTATAATAGGTGTGGCTAATGAAGACGATACCGCAATGAAGGTTGTGGAGAATGTTATAACTGCAAATGATAATCCATGGTCAATGACACCATCTCCAGTACGCATTTATGTCCCAGCATATAAAGATACGGCATGGAGACTCGAATATAGAAAAATAACAACTGAGAGTGGAAACGAAATATTTGTGCCAGTCACACCTGCAATACCAGCGCGTGGGGCAATGGTATATGCTCTTAATGGACTGCGACCTGAGGCTATTGAATTAGTACCTTATGGAAGTACTCTATTACGTATTTCAATGTTCCCGTTTTGGAAACAAGGAGAAATTCCTGCTGAAGTTTTAGCAACAGAAAATAAATAAAAATTGAAATAAATGAAAAAGATATTATTAGTATTAGCTTTAGTCTTGTCAATAGGCTATAATGCAGGAGCTGAAGAAGATATAACAATGATGACGTATAACATTAAAGGTAATTCAACAAATGCAACAAAAATTGCTGATGTAGCCAAAGTTATTAATTATTATTCTCCAGATTTTGTCGCTGTTCAAGAAGTGCATAAACGTCCATATATGTTGTTTCATGATTATTTAGAAGACATTGCTAAAGCAACTGGCATGAAACCTATATTTTTTCCTTTAGTGTCAAATTATTATGGAATAGGGTTTCTATCATTTGAAGATCCTATTTCTGTTCAGACTAAAGCATTTCCATTTTCAGATTCAAGTAAAGATAAAGAAGATAGAGGAATAATAATTGCAGAATTTCCCAATTTCTTTTTTATCACTACTCATTATTCGCTAAATGCTGACGATCGTGATACTGCAACGGCATGGATAGTAAATTTTGCAGCATATTCCGATAAAACAGTTTTTGTTGCTGGCGATTTTAATGCGCAACCCACATATCGTGCAATGGTGACATTTAAGAATCACGGATTTAAAATTCTTAATGATGTATCACAATTAACAATCCCTTCTGATAAACCAAAATCATGTATTGATATGGTTATTTCATATAGCGATTTTGATGAAGCAAAGAAATATGATGTTATTGAAAGCGGAATAGCAACAACACCTGGAGTTGTTTTATCAACGGTTTCTGATCACCTTCCTGTATTTGTAAATCTTCGTCCCAAAGCAAGTAGTGTAAATTCTGTTATGGAAGAAGAAGTTTCAATAAGATTAGTTTCTGGTGGGGTGAGTATATCAGGTCTTAAAGAGGTTTCGCAAGTATCTATTATTGACATGAGTGGTCGCGTAATTGATCAACAAATAGTCAATGATAATGAAATGCTCTCTTTAAGTAAATCAATTGAAAAAGGTATCTATTTAATACTAATAAAAAATAGGCAACAAAGCCTATCTAAAAAACTATTGTTTAACAATTAAATGTATTATTATGAAAAAAATTACATTTTTATCATTAGCTCTTGCTTTAAGTGCAGGAACAATGTTTTCTGAAACGGTACAAGTAACGACTACCGACATGAATGTCGCGACAGCAGGCTCATTGCCTTATGTTATTGCAAATGCACCAGATGGTGCTGAAACTACTATTGAATTTAATTTTACTGGTGAACAGTTAGATTATGCAGACGCAGGGATTCCGATAGGGGCTAAAAATCTTATCATAGATGGTATTAATAAATCTAATAGCAAGCCTGTTATAATTAAAGGAACCACTAATTTATTTAACATCTCAAGTGCTGATGCTAAGGTAAACATGAGTAATCTTATAATGACAGGTTGTAATGCTATTGTCTTAAAAATTACCGGTGGTAGTGTTAATTTTGATAAATGCGTTTTCCATGATAATATAGATATTTTAGAGCCAGGTAAAGGAAATAATGGTGGCGTAATGCGCATTAGCGGAGGAAACATAACCATTAAGAATAGCCTATTCTATAAAAATAAAGGACTTGGTGGTTATGGCGGTGGTGCTATTTGTGTATATGACAATGTAAAATTACGTGTAGAAAATTGTACTTTCACTGAGAATGAAGGATATTCTGGTGGCGCAATTGGCGTAAATGTACGTGCTAAAAAGGGCTTTATCCCAACTGTATATATTGCAAATTCAACATTTGCTAATAATATTACAGCTGACCGTGGTGGTGCATTATACATGCAGACGGCAGAAACTACAGGAGTATTTAAGCCAGTAATTGTTAATTGTACTTTTGTTGGACAACTAAATGGTAAAGATGGTGGGGCTGTCTTATTCTGGTCAAGAAACACCACAAGTATGAAACCTGTTCTTATCAATAACCTATTTGCAGCTAATCATATTGACCCATGGGATAAAAACTCAGCACAAGATGCTCATGCCTTTTACCTTGAAGGTGCCCTTGATATTAATGGTAAACCACTTCCTCAAACAGTTTTCCCTATAACTAAGAATAACCTATATATTGCAGCGCAAGATAAATTCTTTGCAACAGCAAATGGTGACAAGGTTGTAGAGTTTGCAAATTTATTTAAGGAAATTGAAAAGAATCCACTTGACGAAGGTGATGATTTCTTTAATCATCAATCAAGTAAACTTTCAGGTGATTTACGTGTAGCTATGATTGCTGAAAATAGTGCTGCTGTGGGAGCTGGTGTTGCTTCTTATGATACTTATGAAATTCCAACAACAGATCAGTTAGGGAAAAACCGTCCTTCAACACCTTCTGTTGGTGCTGTTGAATATGGCACAACTGGAATATCTGATAATATTGTAAATGATAGCAATGCGAAGATTTGGAATGTAGGCAATGAACTTCATTTTAGTGGGATTGAAGGTAATAATTCTGTTGAAGTATTTGATCTTGCTGGTAAAATGGTATTTAATGGTAATATTGAATGTGATAGTTCTATTACTATTAATAATGTGACTAATGGTGTTTATATCGTAAAAGTTGCTAATGCAGTTGCCAAAGTGATATTTTAAAAACTTATAGAATTTATCACATATTGTAATTTTAAGTCAGTATCTTTAAATGTGTTTAAATGTTTTTTGATACTGACTTTTTTCTTTAACCATTTAATAATATATCTTATGAAATGCACATTACAAAAGTGCTTAATTATTATCATTATATTGATGGCTATCCCCTTTAGTGGATTAGCAAAAGCGCATGATATTATAGCTCCAGCAAAGAGTGTTATAGAACGCCAAATAGGAGATATGGCTGGAACGATTAATTATAAATATATAAAACCTATAAAAGGGAAAGAGACATTTTCTGTGAAAGCAAAAAATGGTAAACTTACCATTGAGGGAAGTAGTGCAGTTGCGCTTTGCTATGCTTATCACTCTTATTTAAAAAAGGCTTGTGGAGCAATGAAGACGTGGAGTGGTGAAAATATGAATTTACCACTTACTTTCCCCGATTGTACAATTGAGAAGACAAGTACTCCGTATTCTTATAGATATTTTTTGAATGTATGCACGTTTGGATATACAACTCCATTCTGGGACTGGAGTAGATGGGAAAAAGAGATAGATTGGATGGCTTTAAGAGGTGTAAATATGCCACTTGCAACTGTTGCAAGCGAAGCTATTGCTGAACGCGTGTGGTTGCGTATGGGGCTAACAAAAGAAGAGATTAGAGAATTCTTTACGGCACCAGCACATTTGCCATGGCACCGTATGGGAAATCTAAATAAGTGGGATGGTCCATTATCAGATAATTGGCAAAAGGATCAAATTGAGATGCAACATCTCATACTTAATCGTATGAGAGAATTAGGTATGGAGCCTATTGCTCCAGCCTTTGCTGGGTTTGTGCCAATGGCATTTGCTGAAAAGCACAAGGACATAAAATTTAAGCATTTAAAATGGGGTGGATTTGAAGAGAAATTCAATGCTTATGTCCTTCCTCCTGATTCTCATTATTTTGAAGAGATAGGTAAATTGTTTGTTCAAGAGTGGGAAAAAGAATTTGGAAAAAATACATATTATCTCTCTGATAGCTTTAATGAAATGGAATTACCCATAGAAAAAGATGACATAGAAGGGAAACATAAATTATTAGCTAACTATGGAGAATCGATATATAAATCTATTGTTGCAGGGAATCCCGATGCTGTGTGGGTAACTCAAGGTTGGACTTTTGGCTATCAGCATTCATTTTGGGACAAAAATAGTCTTAAAGCTCTTCTTAGTCGAGTGCCAAATGATAAAATGATTATTGTAGATTTAGGTAACGATTATCCTAAATGGGTGTGGAATACAGAGCAAACATGGAAAACACATGATGGGTTTTATGGTAAGAAATGGATATTTAGCTATGTGCCTAATTTTGGTGGTAAAACGCTAATGACTGGAGACTTAAAAATGTATGCTACATCATCGGCTCATGCACTACACTCCAAAATGAAAGGGAATCTTATTGGATTTGGCTCGGCTCCTGAAGGACTTGAAAATAATGAAGTCGTATATGAGTTGTTAGCAGATATGGGGTGGAGTGAAGATGAAATTAATCTTGACAATTGGTTAAAAGAATATTGTACTGCACGTTATGGAGCATATCCCGAAGCAATGAAAGAGGCTTGGGGGCTTTTAAATAATACTGTTTATAGCTCGCTTTACTCTTATCCTCGCTTTACTTGGCAAACGATTGTTCCTGACCGTAGGCGTAATAATAAATTTAATTCTAACGCAGATTTTATGGTGGCGGTAGAAAAGTTCTTATCGTGTGCTGATGAATTAAAAGGCTCGCAACTATATGTGAACGATGCGATAGAACTTTCAGCATATTACGTAGCGACTAAAGCCGATAAATTATACATTAAAGCATTACAAGCAGATGCTAAAGGCGATTTTGAAATAGCCGATAAACATTTAAGTCAAGTAGTTGAGATGCTTTTGAGTATTGATAGGCTACTTGCTTCACACAGGACCTGTAGTCTTGAAAATTGGGTAAAGTTGGCAAGAGACAAAGGCACGACACTTACTGAAAAAAATTCATTTGAAGAAAATGCAAAAAGATTAATAACCACTTGGGGTGGAATACAAGAAGATTATGCTGCTCGTTTTTGGAGCGGACTTATCAAAGATTATTATGTCCCAAGATTGAAGATGTATTTTTCACGTCAAAGAAGCGAAGTAGATGCTTGGGAAGAGAATTGGATAAAATCGCCATGGATAAATAGCACTGTTGCATTTGATAATCCATTAAGTGCTGCAATTGAATTGGTGCATAAATCAGCAGATTAAGTATAGTCGTTAGCCTATTAAATAAATAATAATGAAAAAGGTAATTCTTGCGTTTGACTCCTTTAAGGGATCGGTAAATTCTATTGATATTGCGAGTAGTGCAAAGAAAGCAATCTTAGCGGAATATCCACATTGTGATGTAGTTACAATCCCAATTGCCGATGGTGGTGAGGGTACCACAGAAGCGATATGCTCAAAATTAGATGTCAACAAAGTTGTGTGTCTGGCACATGATCCATTAATGAACCCTATTAATGTGGAATATGCAATTACAAAAGATGGATATACTGCAATTCTTGAGATGGCAACGGCAAGTGGACTTCCATTAGTGCCAATGGAAATGCGTAATCCATTGAATACTACGACTTATGGGACGGGCGAGATTATTCTTGATGCGTTGAAAAGAGGTTGTCGGGAATTTATAATGGGTATTGGAGGGAGTGCTACAAATGATGCTGGAATTGGACTTCTTAATGCTCTTGGGATAAAGTTTCTGAATAAGGACGAAAAAGAATTATTACCAATTGGTAGTAACTTAATAAATATAGAATCGATAGATTGTTCTTGTGTAGCTCATGAGCTAATAAATTCTACATTTATAATTGCTTGTGATGTAAATAATCCATTTAATGGTAAAGATGGAGCGGCATATATATATGCGCCACAAAAGGGGGCATCATCTGCCGATGTTGAAGCATTAGATAATGGTCTTGCTCATTATGCTCAGGTTTTGCAAAGAACTAAAAATGCGGATATAGCAGATATTCCAGGAGCTGGTGCTGCTGGTGGCATGGGGGGTGGCTTACTGCCATTTCTAAATGCTACATTAAAGCCAGGTATTGATACTATATTAGATATGTTACAGTTTGATTGTATTATAAAAGATGCCGATTTAGTGCTGACAGGAGAAGGAAAGCTCGATGCTCAGACGGGTATGGGAAAAGCTCTCGGTGGAGTTATTGAAAGAGCAAAAAATGCAGCAGTCCCTGTAATTGCCATTGGCGGTTGCGTGGAAGCTACTGATGAACTCAATAAAATGGGATTTACTGCTGTCTTGCCTATTCAGCCCGCACCCGTATCCCTTGAAAAAGCGATGCAAAAACAGTTTGCATTAGATAATATAGAACGAACTATTATTCAGATAATTAGGATTATAAAACAATTTGAAAATAAATAAAATATGATATTATGACAGCAATTGGTGCTTTAATAGGATTATTAGCTTCTGTATTTTTTATTATAAAAAAGATTTCTCCCACTTATAGTTTAATAGCTGGGGCTGTAATCGGTGGACTGCTTGGTGGATTATCGCTTGTGGATACAGTTGTTGTAATGACAGAAGGTGTAAAAGATATAACCCCTGCAATTATAAGAATACTTACTGCGGGCGTTTTATCGGGAGCTCTTATAAAAACTGGAGCAGCTGCTACAATATCAAATGCAATAATAAATACGCTTGGAGAAAAACGAGTATTCTTTGCTTTGGCTTTGGCTACAATGTTACTTTGTTCTGTTGGTGTCTTTATTGACGTTGCTGTTATAACGGTTGCGCCAATAGCTATTTCTGTGGGTAAGAAATTGGGCTTATCTCCAACTGTGCTTTTGGTGGCGATGATAGGTGGTGGAAAATGTGGAAATATTATATCCCCAAATCCAAATACGATTATTGCAGCAGAAAATTTTGGCGCTGATTTATCTTCAGTAATGTTCTATAATATATTACCAGCGATAGTTGGACTTGCTTTTACTGTTTTTGTTGTAGTTAAAATGATTCCTGCAAGACAGATAAAAGTAACAGCATGTCAAGACGATAAAGATGAAAATAAGGACTTACCATCTTTAAAGAGTAGCCTTGTGGCTCCTATTGTGACAATAGCTTTATTGGCGTTACGTCCAATTACTGGAATTACAATAGATCCTTTAATAGCACTACCAATAGGTGGATTATGTGGCATTTTATGTATGAAACAGTGGAAAAACATGCTCCCAAGTATGGAATATGGTTTACAAAAGATGTCAACAGTAGCAATTCTTCTAATAGGTACTGGAACGATAGCAGGCGTTATAAAAAATTCGACATTAAAAGATTGGATATTAGAACTATTAAACCAAGCACATCTTAGTGATGTATTAATCGCTCCAATATCGGCGACATTAATGTCAGCAGCTACCGCATCTACTACCGCTGGGGCAACTCTTGCTTCGGCTTCTTTTGCTGATACGATATTAGCCGTTGGTATTTCTGCTGCATGGGGTGCCGCAATGGTAAATGCAGGCGCTACGGTATTAGACCATTTACCTCATGGCTCATTCTTTCACGCTACGGGTGGTGTATGTGGATTGTCATTTAAAGAACGATTAAAATTGATTCCTTATGAATCTCTAATTGGTGCAGTATTGGCAGCAATGACAACTGTTTTATGTATAATTTGTAGATAACTATGAACGACTTAAAACCATCAAAGAGATTGCTATCGCTCGATGTCCTTCGAGGAATTACAATAGCAGGAATGATATTAGTGAATGAAGCTGGAGCATGCGGATTTGGTTATGCTCCATTAAGACATGCAAAATGGGATGGATTTTCTCCTGCCGATATTGTATTTCCAATGTTTATGTTCCTGATGGGAATTTCTACATATATTTCTTTACGAAAATATAATTTTCAATGGCGATTAGCCATTATGAAGATATTAAAACGTTGTGCATTGCTTATATTGATAGGCGTAATAATGAAGTGGATTATTAATTCTTCGGAAAGTGGCAACTGGATTGACATAGAGCATTTGCGCATAATGGGAGTAATGCAACGATTAGGAATATGTTACGGAATAACAGCATTAATGGCGCTCTTTGTACCTCATAAAAAGTTCTTTTTAGTAGCTTCATTAATGTTAATAGGATATTTCCTATTACAGTTATTTGGTAATGGATTTGAAAAGTGTCAAGAAAATATCATTTCAATAATTGATTCAGCAATTCTGGGGAATAATCACATGTATCTTCAAGGTCGCCAATTTGTCGACCCTGAGGGTGTAATTAGTACGATACCAGCGATAGCTCAGGTTATGATAGGATTTGCTTGTGGGAGGGCAATAATAACACTTGCTGATAATAGAGAGAGAATGTTGAAGCTATTTATTTATGGTACTATTATGCTATTTATTGGCTATCTATTTAGCTATGCTTGTCCTTTAAATAAAAGACTTTGGTCGCCAAGTTTTGTGCTGATAACTTGTGGCATAGCTGCTTTATCGTTGTCATTATTAATCTATGTTATAGATATAAAACAACATAAAAAATGGAGCCGCTTTTTTGAAATATTTGGAGCTAATCCTCTTGTGCTATACGTAGCGAGCTGCTTATTTGGAGAATGGCTAAGAATATGGAAAATACCAGATATTTCTTTCGATGTCGTTTTACAACCAATTTTAGGCGATTACTTGGGCTCATTTACGTATGCAGTGATATTCCTTATGCTTTTATGGACTATGGGGTATATCTTATTTAAAAAAAGAATTTATATAAAATTATAATCACATGAAGAAGAAAAGTATTTTAATGTTTACACTCGCCATCTTTCTGTCGCTTTCGACAATGGCAAGTACTAATGATGTTGTATCTATGCAAAGTATGGTAAAACGTATTATACCTACTTATGCCGAGAACTTTCAGTTTAAAAAGACCAATTATGATAATGGTAAAGACTGTTTTACTATTGAATCTAAGGGTAATAAAATTGTAATTAGTGGAAATAATGCCAATTCGATGGCTATGGGTCTTAATTACTATTTGAAATATTATTGCTTAACGAGTATATCTTGGTATGCCGAAGTACCAGTTGAAATGCCTACGAGTCTTCCTGTGCTCAATGAGGTTATTAAAAAAGAGGCTAAAGTGCAGAAGCGCTTTTTCTTAAATTATTGTACCTATGGTTACACAATGCCTTATTGGCAATGGCATGAATGGGAGCGTTTAATTGATTGGATGGCATTAAACGGAGTTAATATGCCCCTCGCTATTACTGGTCAAGAGGCTGTATGGTATAAAGTATGGCAGAAATTAGGTATGACTGATAAAGAAATACGCTCATATTTTACTGGACCTACATATTTGCCATGGCATAGAATGGCAAATATAGATGGCTGGAATGGACCTCTACCTATGGAGTGGCTCGATAATCAAGTAAAGTTGCAAAAGAAGATACTTGCTCGTGAACGTGAGCTAAATATGAAACCAGTTTTGCCTGCATTTGCTGGACATGTCCCCGCTATGTTGAAAAAAATATATCCTAAAGCCGATATCCAATATTTGGGAGAATGGGCTGGATTTGATGATGCTTATCGTTGCCATTTTTTGAATCCAGAAGAGCCATTATTTGCAAAAATACAAAAGCTATTTTTGCAGGAACAAACACGTTTATTTGGTACCGATCACATCTATGGCGTTGACCCATTTAATGAAGTTGACCCACCAAGTTGGGAACCTGAATATTTGAGTAAAGTATCAGCAGATATGTATAAAACACTTACTGATGCCGACCCTAAAGCGGAGTGGATGCAAATGACTTGGATGTTTTATCATGATAGAAAACTTTGGACAGCTCCTCGCATAAAGGCGTTATTGACTGGTGTGCCAAAGGATAAAATGATTCTTCTTGATTATCATTGTGAAAACGTTGAGCTATGGAAAACCACTGAGAAATTTCATGCTCAACCATATATATGGTGCTATTTAGGGAATTTTGGCGGAAATACAACTCTAACGGGTAATGTAAAAGAAAGTGGAGCGCGTCTTGATAACACTCTTGTTAATGGTGGAGCTAATTTTGAAGGAGTAGGCTCTACGCTTGAAGGTCTTGATGTTGCGCAGTTCCCGTATGAATATATTTTTGAAAAGGCATGGAATATAAATGAAAATGATAAAGAGTGGATAAATAGTCTTGCTGACCGTCATGCTGGGGTAGTTAGTGAACCAGTAAGAGAAGCTTGGAATATTTTATTCAATAAAATATATGTTCAAGTACCTAAGACGTTGGGTGTATTGCCAAATCTTAGACCTGTAATGAATACCCCAAATAAACGCACAATAATTGACTATTCTAATGATACTCTTATGATGGCGTGGGGAAAGTTGCTACAAGCCCCAAATTGTAACAGAGACGCTTTGAAACTTGATGTTATAACCGTTGGTCGTCAAGTCTTAGGTAATCTATTTTTATGCGAAAAAACTGAATTTGATAAAATGTATGAATCAAAGGATATTTTGGGACTTAAAGCAAGAGCAGCTAAGATGCATGAAATTATCAATGATATTGATTGCTTAAACGCATTCCACAAACGTTGTTCATTAGATAAGTGGATTGAAGATGCAAGAGCAATGGGTGATACCCCGCAAGTAAAAGATTATTATGAGAAAAATGCTCGTAATTTAATTACAACATGGGGTGGACGACTCAATGACTATGCAAGTCGTACGTGGGCTGGACTTTTGAATGATTATTATTCTAAACGATGGAAAATGTACACCGATGCTGTAATAACTGCTGTAGAGAATAATAATGAATTTGACCAAAAGGCATTGGATAAAGAGATAAGCGAATTTGAAAATGCTTGGGTCGATTCAACAACAAAAATTACAGTGACACCTAAGAAAGATATTTTACAATATGCTCGCTACCTTTTAAGTAAATACTCAAAATAAAGTATTTTGCAAAACTGAATAAACAATAAAAGCATTGATAACCAACAGGTTATCAATGCTTTTTGATTACAGTCGGGGTGACAAGATTCGAACTTGCGACCACACGCCCCCCAGACGCGTACTCTAAACCGGGCTGAGCTACACCCCGA
>JAVWYO010000021.1:0-13585 GCA_036661515.1 Muribaculaceae bacterium
TAAAAACTACATTATATATAGGAGTAAACAATACTCCTGGATTTAAGGAGCTATATTAATAATGAACTATTAATTTACTATTTGATTTTATGTGACAGGTATTTTATATATATTTGTAATCCATAAGATATGAATATGAGAGTTCTATTGAATTATAATCGTCTGATGTTGCTATTTCTAACGCTATCGTTGGCAATAGTGCCAGTTTTTGCTGAGCACCCTATATGTGCGAATGACTTAGCTATGCTCGACAAAGAGCTTGAAAAGGTAGCTGAATATGACAAGGTTAAATATAATCGCATTGATAGTTTGCGACACCTATACTATAAATCGCCTAAAAATTCAAAAGAGCAACTAAATCTTGCACTTCGCATCGGAAATGAATATGAATCTTTCATTACCGACTCAGCCATGGTATATTATGAAACAGGTATTGACCTTGCTAAAATGGCGGGAGACTCTGTTGGCGAAATAGAAGCTCGTCTGCGCAAAATGAAAGTTCTGGGCGTTTCGGGGTTTTTCACGGAAGCGACTACAGAATTGGCAGCTATTGAACGTAATCCTATACCTCAATCTCTCAAATCACTTTGGAATGATGCTGGTCGCCAACTTTACATATATATGCTCGCATACACCGAACAAAATAGCACCTACTCACAAAGTTATACACAGCTAAATAATAATTACCGCGACAGTTTAATATTGACATTAGACCCCAAAAGCGACATATACCGTTTCTACTTAGGAGAAAATCTTATGAATAAGGGGAATGATAAAAGAGCAGGAGCTGTTTTGTCCGATTTAATCGGGGATATTAGCCCAAATAACAGTAATATTTATGCCCGTGCAACAAGTGTATATGCAAATATAAAAAACAGGAATGGCGAAAGCGAGATAGGTGCCTACTACTGGGCATTATCGGCTATATCAGATATTAGAAATTCAATTAAAGAAAACACATCTTTACAAAATCTTGCTCTATATCTATATGCACGTGGCGACATTGAGCATGCTTATCGTTACATTAGGGCATCTATGGAAGATGCTAACTTTTGCAATGCGCGACTTCGTAAAATGCAGATTGCGAGCAATATGCCTCTTATAGATAGTGCATATAAAGCCCAGATTGAAGAACAGCGTCAAAAAGTGCTTGCAACGCTTATTATAATGAGCTTGCTTTCAGTGTGTCTAATTATAGCCGTCATAGCAGGCTTAATGCAGATGCGAAAATTAAATGTTGCTCGAATGCATCTAAAAAAGGCGAATAGTACTAAGGAAGAATACATGGGGCATTTCCTCGACCTTTGTTCTATATATATGAGCCGGCTTGACAATTTCTGCAAAGTAGTTACACGTAAGGTGAGTACAGGTCAACTTGATGACTTGATAAAAATGACAAAATCGACGAAATTTGCCGAAGAGCAGCACCAACTTTTTTATGAAAACTTCGATAGCGCATTTCTTCATATATACCCAAATTTCATTGATGAGTTTAACGCATTACTATTAGAAAATGAACAAATTGTAATAAAAGATTATGGGAAACTTACGCCAGAATTGCGTATCTTTGCGTTCTTAAGAATGGGCGTTGACGATAGTGCAAAGATAGCATCGTTCCTACACTACTCAGTAAACACAATATATACCTACCGCAATCGCATGAAAAGCAAAGCCAAAAACAGAAATACATTTGACGACGATATTATGAGCATAGGGAACCCAAAAGATTAGGAAATAAACAAATATTATTTATATTATAATCTATATTTCATTTTATTTATTATACTCATAAACCTTTATTGTATACCGCATTACATAATTTTATAATTCATAATAATTTATATTTACATCATACCGTGTTTCTTTTTACACAAAGCACACCTAAATTTGCAAGATACGATTTGAGCCTCACATACCAGTATCTACAAAACCAAATAAATTATTATGATATCGTCTTTTAAAAAAGCCCTAATTTTAGTCATTGGATTCCTAACCTGTTTTAACTTAATGGCAGAAGTTGTTACTTCGCCTAATGGTAATGTTGTTCTTTCTTTTAATGTGAGCGGAAATGGTGTTCCCTCCTACAATCTACAATTTAAGGGTAAAGAGGTTATTAAAACCTCGCGATTAGGGCTAACCCTCAAAAACGATGTTGGTTTATTAGATGGATTTTCTATCGCAAGTATTGCCAGAGATAGTACTGACAATACTTGGCACCCAGTGTGGGGCGAAGAAAGTGCAATTCGTAATCACTACAATGAAATGGCGGTCACACTCCATCAAGCGAAAAAAGACCGCAACATCATTGTAAAATTTAGAGTATTTAATGATGGTATTGGACTACGCTATGAATTTCCATTGCAAAAGAATCTAAATTATTTCGTAATAAAAGATGAGCGCACAGAATTTGCAATGACTGGCGACCACACAGCTACTTGGATACCAGGTGACTACGACACCCAAGAATATGACTACACAGTGTCACGCCTTTCTAAAATAAGGGAACTCCTTCCAAGCGCGGTAAGCGACAATGCCTCTCAAACAGTATTTTCTCCAACTGGTGTTCAAACAGCATTAATGCTAAAGACCGACGATGGAATATATATGAATCTACATGAAGCGGCACTTGTTGACTACGCTTGCATGCATCTAAATCTTGACGACAAAAATATGGTCTTTACATCATGGTTAACCCCAGATGCAACAGGCGACAAAGGTTACCTTCAAGCACCATCAGTTTCTCCATGGCGTACAATTATCGTTAGCGATGATGCACGCGACATATTAGCATCGCGCATCACACTAAATCTTAATGAGCCATGCGCTTATGAAGACACATCATGGATTAAACCAGTGAAATATATTGGTGTTTGGTGGGAAATGATTACAGGGAAGAGTTCATGGTCATACACCAACGACCACTATTCTGTAAAGCTCGGAAAAACCGACTATTCACATTCAAAACCCAATGGCACACATGGAGCAAATAATGACAACGTAAAACGTTACATCGATTTTGCGGCAAAGCATGGTTTTGACCAAGTCCTTGTTGAAGGGTGGAACGAAGGCTGGGAAGATTGGGCTGGTTGCTCAAAGGATTATGTGTTTGACTTCGTCACACCATATCCCGACTTTAACGTTAAGATGCTTAACAACTATGCAGCCGATAAAGGGGTGAAACTAATGATGCACCACGAGACATCAGGCTCAACACGTAACTACGAACGCCATATGGATAGTGCTTATAAATTTATGGTTGACAACGGATATAATGCCGTTAAATCGGGCTATGTAGGACCAATTCTGCCACGTGGCGACCACCATTATAGCCAATGGAGCAATAATCACTATCTTTATTGCATCACAAAAGCTGCTGAATACAAAATATGCGTAAACGCACACGAAGCAGTGCGCCCCACAGGACTTTGTCGCACATATCCAAATCTTATAGGCAATGAATCGGCACGAGGAACAGAGTTTGAAGCATTTGTTGGCAATCGCCCACACCACACCACATGCCTACCGTTTACACGTCTTATTGGCGGTCCAATGGATTACACTCCAGGTATTTTCGACCTAAAGATTCAATTTCCAGGTCGCGAAAACAAATCTACTGTCAACACAACACTTGCAAAGCAACTTGCACTTTACGTAACAATGTATAGCCCATTACAGATGGCTGCCGACTTCCCCGAAAATTATGAGAAGCACTTAGATGCTTTCCAATTTATCAAAGATGTAGCAGTAGACTGGGACAAGAGCGTTTATCTTGAGGCAGAGCCTGGTGACTACATTACAATAGCTCGCAAAGCGAAAGGCTCAGATAATTGGTTTATTGGCGGTATTACCGACGAAAACAGTCGTATTTCAACTATTAATCTCGACTTTCTCGACCCAAACACAAAATACATTGCAACTATATATAGTGATGCAAAAGATGCTGATTACAAGACCAATCCAACGGCTTACCAAATCAAGAAAATGAAAGTAACATCAAAGTCAAAACTTTCAACAAAACTCGCTCGCAGTGGAGGTTATGCAATCTCAATCAGCAAGCAATAGCAAATAATTCTACAACATATTAAGAATAGCCCCATGCAATCACAAAACGATAGCATGGGGCAATTTTTATTTGAGCGATTAGCTCAAAGCATATTACAATTATTCTTTCTCACCATACGCCAAGTCGCCAGCATCGCCAAGACCAGGAACTATGTAGGAGTGTATATTGATTTCTGAATCTATTGCACCAACCCACACCGTTGTGATGTCATCGGGGAAATTAGCCTTGATAAAGTCAATGGCTTGTTGCGATGCAATAGCAGAGGCAATGTGTATCTTGGCAGGATGTCCCTTTGTGAGCAATGCTCGATAGGACAATTCCATGGAAGCACCTGTGGCAAGCATAGGGTCAACAAGTATCAACGTCTTATCATCAATTCGTGGCGCTGCTATATATTCTATATGTATTTCAAAATGTTCCTTTTCCTTATATTTACGATATGCCGATACAAACGCATTATCAGCATTATCAAAATAATTGAGGAAACCTTGATGGAATGGCAATCCAGCGCGCAAAATAGTACCAAGCACAATTTTTTCACTTACTGCATTGCAAGTAGTAGTTGCGAGAGGCGTTTGGGTTGCTACCGATTCATAGTCGAGACGCTTTGATATTTCATAAGCCATAATCTGACCTATGCGTTCAAGATTTATGCGGAAACGCAACTTATCTTTTTGAATATTTACATCGCGTAGCTCCATCATATATTGGCTCACAAGCGATTTTTGATTATCAAAATTAATAATTTCCATGTGTCTATGTATTATTTTATTATATATTATTTTTCAATATCAATCGTGCCTCTTTTTCATCTTGCATAAGTTGAAGTTGAAGTTCATCAATTGAATTCATCTTGCGCTCGGTGCGAATAAACTTTACAAATTCAATCGTCAAATCTTTTCCATAAATATCCTCATCGAAGTCAAATATGTGAACTTCAATACTTTTTGAGTTACCATTATTAAATGTAGGGCGCACACCAATATTTGCCATTCCGCAAAATATTTTATCACAGCCTTCAATCTTTACTCGCACGGCATACACACCACGATGTGGCACTATCACTGCATTACATGATGGGGTGATATTTGCCGTAGGGAATCCTATTTTATGTCCATTTTCAAAACCATGAACCACCCTACCCTTTATGCTAAATAATCGGCTCAAGCAATGAGAGGCATCATCAACCTTACCGCCAGAAATAAGCCTGCGAATTATCGAAGAACTCACGGGACAATATTCGCCAACATATTCCTCAGCCTTTATTATCTCAACGCCAATCTCTGCGCCATAGCGCACATAGTCATCAAATGTTTCCTCAACATTATGACCAAAGCGATGATTGTAGCCTATCACAAGTAGCGATACTCCATATTGATTATGAACGAGTTGCAAAAACTCACGCGCGCCAAGCATGGCTATCGATTTATCAAAATTAAGTAATATGGTGTAGTCTAACCCCAATTCCGACAAATATTTCAACCGGTCATCAATAGGCATAATCATGCACAAATCACTGTTGGGATTAAGTACAAGTTGTGGATGTTGAGCAAACGTAATAACACCAGTTTTCAGTCCACGTAGGCCAGCCTCATAACGAAGCGTAGAAACCACCTGTTGGTGCCCGACATGCACGCCATCAAACATTCCAATTGCCGCTGCAATAGAGCGGGGAGGTAAAATATGTGGCTCACTTATTATCGTCATCTTTCAGTAATAATTACTTTTTGAAATAATCCATAAATTCAGTACCAGGCACCACAAGATGAGTTTGAAAGCCAAACGGCACAGCAGCATCAAGGTTTTTCTGAGAGTCATCGAAGAAAACCGTTTCAGCAGGATTAATCGCCAGATGAGCTATTGTATAATTAAATATTTCGGGACTTGGCTTTGCACACTTTGCCTTATAAGAAAGAGCAATCCCGTCAAAATAATCATCAACGGTGTATCCCTCTGCCCTAAAACATTTATCTATTTTGCTATCAAACATAATAGAATTTGTATTTGACAGCATAAAAACTTTATATTGTTGCTTCAACTTACGAAGAGATTTAAGACGATGAGTAGGTATTCCTATAAGAAAGTCATTAAATGCCGCATCGAGTTGCGCATCGGAGACGTTAGTCGAAATTCGTTCGCGCATAGCATTTCGAAATTCAGATGCTGTTATTTTCCCTTCCTCCAATTCAAGAAACGCTCCACTCTGCACATAAAGTCCAAGCAACTCACTGGCATTGTCCATTCCAAGAGCCGTTAGAGAAGCGACGCAGCGTTCTCTCTCAATATCCATTATAACGCCACCAAGATCAAATAACAAATTCTTCACAACCGCTTTTTCTGTAACCATTAGTTTTATATTGTTTGCTTAGACATCTAAAATCAGGCAAAGATACAAACTTTACCAAAATGCGCATATCCTTTCCTTATGAAATCGTATAACAAGGTGCATAAAAGCGGTGAAGAATCGCCAAAGATAAATAAGTTTAGTTAAACTTTCATAAATATATCATACTTTGTAGCATCTTTTTGTGCCAAAAGCGCGATAAATTTGCAAAGAACATAATAATATAGTATATTTGTAGCCGATAAAGGGTTATGGAGGGGGCAGTTGCTCCCTCATTTTTTTATCTTATGCGAAATTATCCACATAATACTAACATTTTATGATTGATAACAAAGCCTTGAAAGCCGTTATTGAAGCAGGACTTCAAGACACGGATATGTTTCTTGTTGATATAATAATTAACCCCAGTAATGCTATCGTAGTAGAAATTGATAGTACATCGGGGGTAAGCATCGAGGAATGTATTAGGCTCACAAAACTGGTTGAAGAGAACTTTGACCGAGACAAAGAAGATTACGAGCTCGAAATAGGGTCGGCTGGACTAACTTCACCATTTAAGGTGAAAGCCCAATATGACAAGAACCTCGGGAACGAAGTAGAAGTACTAACGGGAGATGGTCGAAAGCTAAAAGCGACACTTAAGTCAACGACAGATAACGACTTTACCGTAACGACAACAAAGAAGGTAAAAATCGATGGAGCAAAACGGCCTACCGAAGTGCAAGAAGACGAGACCTTCAAATATAGCGAAATAAAATATACAAAATATTTAATGCAGTTTAAATAGATTATGGCAGCAAAGAAAGAGGAATCCATCGACATGGTGGACAGATTTTCAGAATTTAAAGAGCTGAAAAATATCGATAAGACCACAATGATTAGCGTCTTAGAAGAATCATTTCGTAGTGTTCTGGCTAAAATGTTTGGGACCGACGAAAACTTTGACGTAATTATGAACCCCGACAAAGGGGACTGCGAAATATATCAAAACCTTCAGGTTGTAGCAGATGGTGAAGTAGAAGATAAAAACAAGCAAATCAGCTTAACTGATGCACATAACGACCCTGATGATCCAGATCCCGACTGTGAGGTAGGAGAAGAGCACATCAAGAAAATCGAATTTGCTAAGTTTGGCCGTCGAGCAATCTTAAACTTACGTCAAACTCTTGCATCAAAAATATTAGACTTGCAGAAAGATGCTATCTACACCAAGTTTAAAGAGTTAGAGGGAGAATTAGTCACTGGTGAAGTATATCAATTATGGAAAAAAGAGATTCTTTTACTCGACGACGATAAAAATGAATTATTACTACCAAAAACAGAACAAATCCCTAACGATTTTTATCGCAAAGGCGACACTGTGCGTGCAGTAATTAGCAATGTTGATAATAAGAACAACAACCCTAAAATAACAGTTTCTCGTACTAACGAAGCATTTCTTCGTCGCCTTTTTGAACTTGAAGTACCTGAAATTCACGATGGATTAATTCTTATACGTGCAGTAGCTCGTATACCAGGAGAACGCGCAAAGATTGCCGTAGAATCATACGACGAACGCATCGACCCCGTTGGTGCTTGCGTAGGTGTTAAAGGTGCACGAATACATGGAATCGTTAGAGAATTAAGGAACGAAAATATCGACGTAATTCCATTTACAACAAATCCTCAGCTATTTATCCAACGAGCACTTAGCCCAGCTAAGATTTCATCTATAAGGCTTACTGAAGAAGATAAGCGTGCCGAAGTTTTTTTACGCCCCGAAGAGGTATCGCTCGCAATTGGTAAAGGTGGATTAAATATCAAACTGGCATCAATGCTCACAGGATACACCATTGATGTGTATCGCGACCTTGAGGAAGCAGGAGAAGAAGATATTTACTTAGAAGAATTTAAAGACGAAATTGAACCTTGGGTAATTGAAGCCCTTAAAGATATGGGTTGCGCAACCGCTAAGAGCGTTCTTGCCACTCCTCGAGCAGATCTTATTGAAAAAGCCGATTTAGAAGAAGATACTGTCGATGAAGTAATGAGAATCCTTGGCGCAGAATTTGAATAGACGACTGAGCCGGCATTTTGCCGAGAAAAGAATTTAGAATGAGCAATATAGCTCAATTCTTCAATTAAAAAAAACAACTTATTACAGAATATGTCAATAAAGATAAGTAAAGCAGCAAAAGATTTAAATGTAGGGACTCAAACATTGATTGAGTTTCTTAACAAAAAGAATATTACGGTAGATTCAGGACCTAATGCTCGCATTGAAGATGAGCATTTTAATATGCTTGCAAGTGAATTTAAATCTGACATGGATACCAAAATCAAGTCAGAAATATTCTCTTCAGAGCGTCAAAAGGAAAAAGTGAAGCCTGTCGTAGTAGTAGAGCCTGCTGCTCCTGCTGTTGTCGCCGAAGCTCCCGTTCAGGAGAAGAAGCCAAAAGTTGAAGAATATAAAACAACTATTGCTCCAGCTATTGAACCTAAAATAGTGGGTAAAATAGACATCGACAATCTCGGAAAGCAAAATTCAGCACATAAAAATAACGCAACACCTCCAGCTGCTGCTCCTTATAAAAAGGAGAATAAGCCAGAGGTTGTTGCTAAGCACGAACATAAGCAAGATAAGCCAAAAGTGGAAGTTCCTAAAAAAGAAGCACCTAAGCAAGAAGCCCATAAGCAAGAAAAACCTAAAGTTGAGCTACCCAAGACCGAAGCTCCTAAAGCTAAGGTTGAGGCTCCTAAAGTAGTAAACCCAGTAGTTAAAGTAGAAGCTCCTAAAAAAGAAGAGCCAGAAATCTACACAATGAGTCGTCGCACAGCGGCACCATCGGTAAACATTGTAGGGAAAATTGACCTCTCTGCTATCAATCAGCAAACTCGCCCTAAGAAGAAAACAAAGGAAGAGCGCAGAACTGAAAGAATAGCTAAGGATAAATCACGTCAACCAGTGGCTCCTGCTAATGCGGCTAATGCAACACAAAACCCGAACAATCCGAATAATGCTAATCGCACTAAGCGCAAACGCATAGGTTCTGAAAAAGTTGACATAGAAAAGAGTGCCAACCAAATTCAGCCAAACCGCCCTGCTGGTTCTGGTAATAACAACGGAAATAATAACAACAATAACCGTCCAAACAACGGTGGCACAAGTAGCAATTACAAAGGCAACAAGCCAAACCCAAATCGTGGTGCTGGTGGTGGTGCTGGTGGTAATAACAACAATGCCAATAACGCTAATAGAAATCGCCGTCCGATAAAAGCTGCTGTTAGTGAAGAAGATGTACAAAAGCAAGTTAAGGAAACTCTTGCTCGTCTTACTAACAAGACACAAAAGAAAGGGACAAAGTGGCGTAAAGAGAAACGTGAAGCATACAATAGAAACGAGCGAGAAGTTGCTGAAATGGAAGCAGCTGAAAGCCAAATATTGAAGCTAACCGAATTTGTTACCGCAAACGACCTTGCATCTATGATGGACGTGCCAATCACTAAAGTTATTGGTACTTGCATGAGCATCGGAGTTATGGTATCTATAAATCAACGTCTCGACGCTGAGACCATCAACATTGTTGCTGAAGAATTTGGATTTAAGACCGAATATGTCAGTGCCGAAGTTGTTGAATCAATTAACGTTGAAGAAGACAAGCCCGAAGACCTTGAACGTCGTCCACCTATCGTTACAGTAATGGGACACGTTGACCACGGTAAGACTTCACTTCTTGACTACATTCGTAAAGCTAACGTTATCGCAGGTGAAGCAGGTGGTATCACTCAGCACATCGGCGCATATAACCTAAAACTTGCCGATGGTCGTCGCCTAACATTCCTCGATACTCCTGGTCACGAAGCCTTCACGGCTATGCGTGCTCGTGGAGCTAAAGTTACTGATATTGTTATAATCATAGTTGCAGCCGACGACAACGTAATGCCTCAAACCGTCGAAGCCATAAACCATGCTTCTGCTGCAGGCGTACCAATCGTATTTGCAATAAATAAAATTGATAAACCCACAGCCAACCCTGATAAAATCAAGGAAGAACTCTCTACAATGAACTATTTAGTAGAAGAATGGGGTGGTAAATATCAATCTCAAGAAATATCTGCTAAGAAAGGTACTGGTATCACCGAACTAATGGATAAAGTACTTCTTGAAGCCGAAATGCTTGACCTAAAAGCAAACCCTAACCGCCGTTCTACTGGATCGGTAATTGAGTCGTCACTCGATAAAGGGCGTGGATATGTAGCTACTGTTCTTGTCGAAAACGGGACATTAAAAGTTGGTGACATTCTACTTGCTGGTACACATTACGGTAAAGTGAAAGCCATGTTTAATGAACGAAACCAACGCATCACCGAAGCCGGGCCATCGGCTCCAGCTCTTATATTGGGATTAGATGGTGCACCTACTGCTGGTGATAAATTCAACGTTATGGACACCGACCAAGAAGCTCGCGAAATTGCCTCGAAGCGAGAACAACTTCAACGAGAACTCGGACTACGCACACAGAAACTTCTTACACTCGAAGATATTGGTCGTCGTCGTGCCATTGGAAACTTCAAAGAGCTTAACATCATCGTCAAGGGTGACGTTGACGGTTCTATCGAAGCCCTTAGCGACTCATTAATAAAACTCTCAACCCCCGAAATCCAAGTCAACGTCCTTCATAAAGCCGTTGGTGCAATTTCTGAATCCGACGTTACACTTGCTGCCGCGTCAGATGCAATTATTATCGGGTTCCAAGTTCGCCCATCTCTTGCAGCTAAGCGTCTTGCCGAAAGCGAAGGTGTAGATATTCGTCTATATTCAATCATATATAGCGCTATCGAAGAAGTTAGAAGCGCAATGGAAGGAATGCTTGCTCCTGAAATCAAAGAAGAAGTCGTTGGTAGTGCCGAAGTACTTCAAGCATATCACATCTCTAAGGTTGGAACTATTGCTGGAGCCATTGTACGCGATGGAAAGATTAAGCGAAGCAACAAAGTTCGCCTTATTCGCGATGGTATAGTTAAATTTACTGGACTATTAGGCTCTCTTAAACGTTTCAAAGATGACGTGAAAGAAGTAGCATCGGGATATGATTGCGGTCTTAATATCGAAGGATTTAATGACATTGTCGAAGGTGATGTTATTGAAGCATTTGAAGAAGTTGAAGTTCGCAAAACTCTTTAGTAATTTTCGTGTAGAGCTTTTATCGCCACGACTAAAATAAACTCATTAAGAAAGACGAGGCTACAAATTCCTCGTCTTTCTTTTTTTCAATAAAAAAGAATATGCACACGGCATACATCAACATAGGCACAAACTTAGGCAACAAAGCAAAAAACATAGACACTGCTATTACCGAAATAGAACAGGCACTTAGCACTAAAAGTCGTCGCTCCGAGATAGTTCACAGCAAGCCATGGGGATATAGCTCAACAAACGATTTTATGAATATTGCTATTGCAATCGACACAATGCTATCACCTCAAACTCTCCTAAACACACTTCAGGTAATAGAACGACGTATAGGGACAAGTAATCATCGAAACAATGATGGGACCTATGCCGATAGACTTATTGACATCGATATTATGGCAATTGACGACCTCATTGTCAACACTCCAACCCTCACTATTCCACACCCGCACATACTAACACGTCCTTTTTTCTTAATTCCAATGCTTCAACTTGCCCCCCACTGGAAGCACCCAGCCATAGAAAGTAGCACACATAATTTGTAATAAAATTCGCGGTATAAATGACATCAAGTTTCTTTATACGTCACACTAACGTATAAAAATAATCGCCTTTTCTTTATACATTCACTATGATATGTAAAAGAAATGAGAATTTCTTTATATATTTGTAGGCAACCACATAAAACAATAAATATGTATCAGATACCTATTCTACCATTCAAGCAAGACGTTGAGACAAAAGCTGTATTAAAGCAGGTAGCAAAAGCGCATCGTAGGCTTGCTGAACTAAAAGGAGCTGTTTTATCAATTCCGAATACTACTATTTTAATAAATACATTGTCATTACAAGAGGCAAAAGACAGTTCTGCTGTAGAAAGTATTATCACAACCCATGATGAACTATACAAAGCTGAATTATCACTTCATACAGCAACATCACCAGCCACCAAAGAAGTGCAAAGCTATTCAGGTGCATTGACACATGGTTTTGAATTGGTTAAGAACCATGGGCTACTGACATGTAATGATATTATTGAAATTTATAGAAAAATTAAACATAATGAAGCAGGATTTCGTGTCACACCAGGAACATCACTTATTAATGATCAAACAGGAGAAATTGTTTATCAGCCACCACAAAGCTATGATGAAATAGTCTCTTGCATGTCCAACCTTGAAAGGTTTATTAATGATAATGAAATGAGCGATTTAGATTCACTAATAAAAATGTGTATAATTCATCACCAGTTTGAAAGTATACACCCGTTCTCTGATGGAAATGGCAGAACAGGGAGGATTATAAATATCTTATATTTAGTTTCACAAAAGCTATTGGATTTACCCGTATTATATCTAAGCCGTTACATCATAAAAAATAAAAGTGAATACTATCACCTCCTGCAATCAGTCAGAGATAATCAAGAATGGGAAAAGTGGATACTCTTTCTATTAAGAGGGTTAGAAGAAACCTCACAAGAAACCGTAGCTCTCATCTTAAACATAAAGTCTTTAATGATGGACTATAAAAAAGGTATCCGAAGTCAATTGCCAAAAATATATTCACAAGACCTACTAAATAATCTCTTCAAACACCCATATACAAAAATAGATTTTATCTGTAACGAATTAAATGTGACACGTCCTACTGCCACTTCATATTTAAACCAATTAGTTGATTATGGTTTCTTAAAAAAAATGAAATTAGGAAGGGATAATTTTTACTTAAATATAAAACTATTTAATTTAATAATCAATGCATTTCATGTCGAAATGAAGATAGATAGGCAACAGCAAGTCACAACCAAATAAAATTCGTGGTATAAATGGAATATATTATAATTATATCCATATATTTGCAATATCATTAACCAGCATAACCTTAAAATTAAATGAGGAAAATTATTCTACTTTTAATCATATCACTCTGTCTTCAGCTATCAGCTAAAGAACCAGAGGGATACTATCGCTTAGCTAACGGCAAAAAATCTATTGAGCTAAAAACA
>JAVWYO010000021.1:13595-28790 GCA_036661515.1 Muribaculaceae bacterium
TCTTCATAAAATCATTGCTAAAGCAAATATGCTTGAATATGGAAGTGGAAAAGGTCACACATGGGAGGGCTTTCACTATACCGATTGTGACGGAACCACAAATAGGGTAATCGATATGTACTCAAATGAGACATTTTATCAAACCGATTTCAACTCAGTAGTAGGTATGCACATAGAGCATTCACTTCCTAAAAGTTGGTGGGGAACCATCGTTAACAATGCCTATAAAGACCTGCATCATCTATATCCTGCCGAAGGAAACATAAACACTCGCAAAAATAATCTGCCTCTTGGCGAAACTGGAGAAGGAGCTTATACCAATGGCGTTAGCTTTACTGGCGCAAACAAATTTGAAGCTGAATACACGGGCAATTGCTTTGAACCTGCTGACGAATATAAAGGTGATTTTGCTCGCTCATATTTATACGTATCAACTGCCTACGAAGAGCTTTACGATAAATGGGACTCTCCTATGATGGATAATAACACATACCCCGTTTGGGAAAAATGGGCAATCGATTTACTACTAAAATGGCATAGGCAAGACCCCGTTAGCCAAAAAGAACTAACTCGCACTGAGAAAGTCTTCGCAATTCAAGGCAATAGAAATCCATTTATCGATTATCCCGAATTAGTTGAGTATATTTGGGGACGTAATACTGACAAGCCTTTTTCTTTCCCAATGGGAAATGAGCCATACCTCACTTCGCCGAGTGGCTGGGACATCATAGACTTTGACGTGGTGATGACTGGTTCCAATCTTAAGCAAAGTGTTCTTATTAATGGGGCAAACATCAAAATTCCGTTAAAAGCGAAATTGACTGGTAGATATCCCGATATGGTATCTATTAACGCTACATCTTTTAATGCCGACGATGTTAATCGCGGAACATCTGTTGATGTTAATTTATTTGCAAAAACAAAAGGTGCAATAAACGACACCTTAAAACTTTATAGTGCTGAAATAGATACAGTTTTCGTCCCAATATCAGCCATCACAAGCACAGATTTTTTAGGACTAAATCCGTCAAAAATAGACGCTACTACCGCGCTACTGCACTGGATGAAAATACCAGATGCTCAAAAGTACACCACTACTGTCTATGAAGGAAAGGCTCCCACGTCAGGCGACCTATTTATCTCGGTATATCTTGAAGGAAGTTCTAATAATAAAGCATTGGAAATTTTCAATGCAACTGGAAAGAGCATAGACTTAAGCAATTATGCCATTAAAATTAAATCTAACGGTGTAGGAATCTTTGAAGGTAGCATTCCACTTTCGGGTATATTAGAAAATAACAAATCGTATATTATTGTCAACAATGGCGCATATGGGTCGGCCGATCAAGAGCTTATCGATATGGCAAGTCAAATAGTACCGCTAAATTTCAATGGAAACGACGCTATCGCACTATTCCACAATAATATAATGATTGATGTGATTGGCAAAACCGACACCTCAGAAGATTGGGGCAAAGATGTCACACTAACTCGCACTGCTGGCAATCCATCTATTGTGTTTGACCTATCGGAATGGGTTTCTAAACCTATTGATTTTTTCAAAGCATTTAAAAAATATACTTTTGTAACACCAGAACCTGCAACTCAAATTGGGAAATACACAACGAGTACCAACCACTATGAAGTAACAAATTTAGATCCATCAAAATCTTATTATTATATTGTTACTGATGGCATTCACACTACCGATAATATCATTCATTTCCGAACTGAGGATTTGGAAGCTCCAGTAACTTTAGATGCACTAAATATTTATCGCTCACAATTCGATGCCAATTGGGAGGCCGTTCAAGGTGCCGAAAGCTACCTTTTCAACCTCTCGGAAGTATCGGGACCTGGATTCAAAAATGAAGTTACCGACTTCACTGGTGTTGGCGACAAAGGTACGCCACTGCCTTATGGCTGGACTGGTACTGCATCGGGAAATTACACAACAGATGCAAGTGTCGGAGCAGCAGCCCCATCGATTGCTCTTAAAAAAGATGGAGAATATATCGAGACACGGGCATTTGAATATCCAATCATCAACTTGAAGTTTATGTACCGTTTTCCATCTTCAGGAGCGGGCAACATATTAAAGATTGAAGGGAAATATGGCAATACATGGAAAATTATAGATAATATCGCATTTCTCAATACAGCAAAAGTGTATCCAGAATATAATTTTAACGCCAACGATAATATTACCGCTCTCAGATTCACATTCAAGAAAACATCGGGAAATTTATCAATCGACGACGTAGAAATCACTTCGGGCTCAGAAATCGTGATTCCTGTAATCACTGATAAAAGCATCAACGACATCACCTACACGCCAACTGGGCTGAAGCCTTTGACAAAATACATGTACACACTTCGCTCATATCATCACGCTTACACGTCGGAATATTCGGAGCCTATATATGTTTCTACGACCGACAAATACCCTGCATCTATCAATGATATAAAGAAAAGCTCGGCAATAAAGGTACATTACAGCGACGGACTTATAAAAATCGATGCTGGGGAGTTAACTATAAATCAGGTTTCGTTATTCTCCATTTCAGGGCAATGCCTATACACAAATAATTGCTCTGACACCTCCCACGAATTTTCTTTCGCCAGCAAAGGCGCATATCTAATTAATGTGATTACAGGCTCTGAGCATCAAACAATTAAAATAATATTGTAATTTTTAACGCACAAAGGTATACATCTCACCTATTTTTCATATACCTTTGTGCCATATTAAACTTGTGGAAAAATTTGGCTGCTTGCAACCACAATAAAAAATGCTAAAATTGCGAAATTCAATCTATTATCATAGACGTTTCGCTTTAGCACTTTTCCACCTAAAAATTGGAAAAAATGAATTACTTATTCACTTCTGAATCTGTTTCTGAAGGGCACCCCGATAAGGTTGCCGATCAGATTAGTGATGCACTTCTCGATGAGTTTATGGCTTATGATCCCTCATCTAAAGTAGCATGCGAGACACTCGTCACCACAGGGCAAGTAATTGTCGCTGGTGAAGTAAAATCAAACGCTTATATCGACCTAATGGACGTTACTCGAAAGGTAATTAGTCGCATTGGATACAATAAAAGCGAGTATAAATTTGATGCCGATTCTTGTGGCGTGCTTTCAGCTCTTCATGAGCAAAGTGTAGACATAAATCGTGGCGTAGAGCGCGAAAATGCCGATGACCAAGGAGCTGGCGACCAAGGTATGATGTTTGGTTACGCATGTAATGAAACTGAAAATTTCATGCCTCTTTCTCTCGACCTATCTCACCTCCTGCTCAAAGAACTTGCCAGTATTCGTCGCGAAGAAAAAGTAATGACATATCTTCGCCCCGATGCTAAGAGCCAAGTTACTATCGAATATAGCGACACTGATAACAAACCTCAGCGCATTCACACAATAGTAATCAGTACTCAGCACGATGACTTCATTAAGCCTGATAGCGACACCGACGATGCACAGCTTATCGCTGACAAAATTATGCTCGACAAGATTTACAACGATGTTCGCGACATTCTTATCCCCCGTGTAAAGGCAACACTTCCTGCAAATCTTCAAGCAATGTTTGACGATAAGCTAATACTACACGTAAATCCGACAGGGAAATTCGTCATCGGAGGGCCTCACGGAGATACAGGACTAACTGGGCGCAAAATCATAGTTGACACCTACGGAGGAAAAGGAGCACATGGTGGTGGCGCATTTTCGGGAAAAGACCCATCAAAGGTTGACCGTTCAGCCGCTTATGCATCTCGACACATAGCAAAGAACGTTGTTGCAGCAGGCATTGCCGACGAAATCCTTGTTCAAGTAGCCTACGCCATAGGTGTAGCTCAACCCGTTAGCATATACGTTAACACCTACGGCACAAGCCATGTAGAACAAAGTGACGCACAAATTTCGCAAATTCTTAGTGGAATCTTCGATATGCGACCAAACGCAATTGAAAGTCGACTAAAATTACGAAACCCTATTTATGAAGAGACTGCTGCTTACGGTCATGTAGGACGCACACCAGAAATTGTCGAAAAACATTTCTGCTCAAAATACGAAGGTTCAAAAACTCTTATGGTAGAACTCTTCACATGGGAGAAACTCGACTATGTTGACATCTTGAAATCGGCATTTGGCATAAATTAGCCATAGCGCATAACAGCAAGTTAACAGTAGCAGTGGTCAATTAATATATGGCTACTGCTACTTTGTTTATTCTTACTTGAAGTAGCGACGATATAGCGATTGATATTGTGGGGTTGGTTTTACTTGTTTTAACCAACTATTAATGCTGTCACGCAGAGGTGCTTCGTTTAGCTTTAATGCCCACGACTGAAATTGAGTGAAACTTACGTCGGTGTCAATGCTTATTTGGGGATATTCTTTTGCCATATCACGAGCCACTTTTTCATTAATTACGGCATAATTAATTTCACCAGTTTTTACCATAATAAACAGTTGCTCAGAGCCATATAAATCTTCAGTGGCAATGTGTATTGTATCTCCAATTTCACGTGATAGATTATTGATGCGAGCCTCAATTGGTGAACCTTTTACAATATACAGGGTGTCGCCAGCAAGATCTAATTGACTTTTTATCTTTACATGTCCTAATGAGTCTTTTCGCTGTACGAGGACTTGTCTATCAAGAAATATGGGGTCGGTAAACAGATATGATTTTTTATATTCAGAGGTAACAGGGAACTGAGCAACTATTATTTTATATTTGCCCAAATTCAAGTCGTCGAGGCTCTTTTGCAATGTAACTATTGGGTGGAATTTGATAGTAACGCCACCTTTACGCGCCAACATTCTTAATAGGTCGTAATTAAACCCTCCAAGCGTGTCGGCATACATAAAACAAGATAGAGGGGAATACTCAATTGCCACATCTATGGTATCGCCACCACTTGCTACAAAAGTAGTATTATTTGACTTACCACAATGGCTCAGCATCACCATTAACGATATTGTAACGGCTAATAGAATGACGTATATTATTATTTTAGGTTTTGGTAGCATCATCTCTCGCTATTTTAATTTGCAAAGTCGATAGAAATACCTAATTGAAATTTACTTGGATTTAGCGGATAATGAGGCATCGAGAAATAATTTTTGCTAAACCAGCCTTGATTTAAATGAGAATATAAAACATAAAATCGCGTCTTTTTCAACTTGAAGTTGGCATAAGCATTCATAAATGGATAATTTCCTATTTCTATCTCATCTTGCGTGTGAAATGTCATAGTAGCAGGATTGTAGGACGGAGCCTTATACTTTGTGTAATAGTTACAGTCAATACCAAGTTGTACATTTAGCACTTTTGCAAATCGAAATTGTAGAAACATATTTGAATATATTGCCAGCTTAGGAAGAGGCAATATTTTATCGTTCGAAGAAGTTTGATATGTAATATCATTATTCCAGTTGAAAATGCCAAATTTTAGATTTTGCTTGAGTGTAGCACTAAATACCTGAATACTACCACCAAATTGAGCCACAGAACCTTGATTATTGAAGTATATGAAATTTTGAATATTTTCAAATCCTACGTTTAGGTTTGAGCCCGTGTGAGGAATATTAAGCTCGCCTCCAGCTCTAACACTCCGAGTCTTGCCAAAATCATTATTCCATACGTAGTGATTAGAAAAGTAATGTTGCACGAAATAAGGAGCTGCTTTGTTTTTAAAATAGCCATATCCCGTAATTCTTACAGTGTCGCCAAGAAGTTTGAATTTTGTTGAAACATCTCCAGTAACATCGATGTCGCCGGCCACCGTGCCAATTATTCCGAATTGCGCATTTGCATTATATGTGAGTATCGACCCTCGTTGCTTAGTGAGTTGACCGCCGACCCACAATAAATTTTCGCTTCCTGTTTGTGGAACTTTAATATTAGGGAATGGAGTTAATAGAGGGTTTCTATTAGGCTTATTAAGTGCCGAGTCCGACGTTTGCGTATAGCGTCTAATCTCGTATGTTGCATAGGCAGCAAGTCCAAATTTGGCATACTTATGAAATCCCTCCAATAGAGATATGCCGAGAGTATTTGACATCTTCCAATATCTCGTTTCATCATTTGTCCCCCCAAGATTTAGATAGGTAGTTTTAAAAAATGATGTGTCTTGCTTGGCATCTGAGTTTAGGAATAAGTGCTTTCCTTTTTGATAATTAAAAGTCCAAATAAAACTTGTTACAGGGATATATGTCTTGTAAACGATAGAGTCATTAAGAGAGTCTTTTTCTTCGTGATAATATCCTACTTTATATCGCTGGTTAAGATAAATTTGCTGACCAATGACCCGAGAATGTGCGCCCGTGAGATTAGTGGGTATCGTTTTAGGATCGATAGATGCTTGCCCCCCTTGCAATTTAGCAGGGTCGGTTATATAAAGGTCGTCAGTGATACCTCCATTTTCTTTATTCAAGAAGTTGTAATTATTGAAAAAAGCCTGTGCTTCATATCTATCTCCTATGTATGAGCCAAATACACGCCATGTGAAATCTTTATCGGCTTGAAAATCATATCCACCTTTAGAGTATAGATAATCTAACGCAGCACCAATCTGTATGCTTTTATTGACATTACCAGAGAATACCGCTCTCAATCGGTCTTGTACGCTATTTTTATCACCACCCGTATTATATGATAAGAGCGTCATTGGAATGCGCGTGTTGTAGTATTTTTGTGTGGCAATCGAAGGAATCCAAGCCGAAAGAGCATCTTCAAAGAAAAAAGTAGAGATTGGCTGACGTTGAAAAAATATTTGATTTTGTCCCTCAGCACCCAAGTTTCCAGTAGTAGCATAGGCAGGACTAACAGCCGAAGGCACTGCTTGCAGGAAGTAATTATATTGCAAAGTGTCGATAGTGCTTGCATATCGTTGACCCAGAGGCTCTGTAATAGTCCACGCATAAGAAGGCGCAAGTTTCGCATTTCTTGCTGCAAAAGCCTGAGAAATCATCGTAACTACGATGATTATATATAGTAATATTCTTTTCATTTATGCCTGCAAAGATAAATATTTATTCTCTATAACAAGCTCGTAACAATGTTATAATTACTCAAGTAGATGTCTATCCTATTTTTATACCAGAGAATCCCATGAAAGCCATAGCAAGAAGCCCTGCAGTGATGAGCGCAATAGGCACACCTTTCATTGGTTTAGGAATCTTAGAAATTGCAAGTTGTTCTCTAATTCCTGCAAAAATTACGAGTGCAAGCGTGAAACCTAATGCAGTAGATACTGCATAGGTGAGCGATTGCATGAGGTCTAACTTTTTTTGAATAACAATAAGAGCAATACCGAGTACAGCACAATTTGTTGTGATAAGAGGAAGAAACACGCCCAGCGCTTGATAAAGGGCAGGCATAACTTTCTTCATAATTATTTCGAGAATTTGGACAAGTGCCGCAATAACAAGTATAAATACGATTGTTTGCAAGTAAGTAACTCCCAACGGAACAAGGATACAATCTTGCAATAAAAACGTGACTACGGTAGATAGAGCCATTACAAATGTTACAGCAGTGCCCATGCCAATTGCCGAGCTAATATGTTTTGAAACACCTAAGAATGGACATATCCCCAAGAATTGGGCAAATACAATATTATTTACAAATATTGCTGTTATGATTATTGATAAATATGTGAGCATCGTTATCTTGTCTTTAAGTGGTTAACTAATGCAATTAAAAATCCGAGTACAATAAACGCACCGGGCGCGAGTACAAATATCAGCGAGCCATAATTCTCACTATAAATCGTCATGTCAAATATCTTTCCTGTACCGAGAAATTCGCGTACAGAGCCAAGAATCGTTAGCCCAAGCGTGAACCCAAGTCCTATTCCAGTGCCATCGAGAATAGAATCGAAAATGCTATTTTTAGATGCAAAGGCCTCAGCGCGTCCCAATAAAATACAATTTACAACAATCAGAGGAATAAAAATTCCAAGTGTGGCATATAATGCAGGGACATAAGCCTGCATAAGCATTTGTAAAAGCGTAACAAATGACGCAATAATAACAATAAAAGCAGGAATACGCACCTTGTCGGGAATAAGATTGCGTACCGATGCAATCACGGCATTTGAGCATATAAGCACCCCCATTGTTGCAAGTCCCATGCTCATTCCATTAATTGCGCTACTTGTAGTACCAAGAGTTGGGCACATACCGAGTAGTAATACAAAAGTAGGATTGTTCTGAAATATTCCAGAAAGAAGTATTTTTAATTTATTCATTACGTTGCGTGCCTCCATCACGGTATGCTATAAATGCGTCGGACGCATCTTTTAATGCTCCAAGAAATGCTCGCGAAGATATTGTAGCGGCAGTAATTCCATCTACTGTACCACCATCTTTTGTTACTGTCATATTTTCTTTTGAGGGGTTTCGCAAGAGAATGCTCTGTCTGTTTTTATCAGTCCTAAACCATTTTTCCATTTTAGAACCCAGTCCAGCCGTTTCGGTATGCTTTAACACCTTATAATCAAATATTGAGCCATCAATAGTGAATCCATACATGACTTCAACTTCGCCAGCAAAGCCATTATAAGAAATGCTTTCAACTGCCGCACCAACAAGCTTATTATTTAATTTTGCAGGATACACCACGATTGTTACGCTATCTTTTGTGCCTTCATGGGCTTTAAAAATAAATTTTTCTGCAATTGGATTATTGTCGTATTTTGGAGCAACTTTAGTAATAGCTTCGAGTTTTGCCGTGTTTTCGCCCATAGCGATTACATCTTTAGTTATCATATATCCAATGCCTAATATTAGAGCTGCGATAATCGTTATCAGCCCTAACGAAAGTATCATTTTTAATAGTGATTCTTTATTCTCAGCCATTATACTGTCCTCCCTTCTCCAAAACGTTTTGGCTTTATATAGTGATTTATAAGAGGAGTTAACCCATTCATTATTAAAATAGCAAACGACATTCCTTCGGGATATGCACCCCACTGACGTATTATAATTGTGATAATTCCTATCATTGCACCATATAGCAACATTCCTTTATGCGTCATCGGCGATGTAACATAATCGGTTGCCATGAATACGGCACCAAGAATAAGACCTCCTGATAGCAGTTCTACCCATGGATTTATTCCAAGACATAATGAGAAGATAATAGCAGTAGCCATTATCGATATTGGAATGTGCCACGTTATAATTCTACGAATTAACAAATATGCAAAACCTATAAGCAAAGCCAGTGCAGCAATTTCCCCCATGCTACCGCCCATATTCCCGAAAAACAGCTTACTAATGTCAACGTCTGCCGATGTTATTTCGTGCATTTTTAATTTGCCTAATATCGTTGCTCCAGTGGTGGCATCGAGATAAGAAATTCTATTTATTAGAGGTATTGGCCAAGAGGTCATCTGTGCAGGAAATGATATTAAAAGAAACACACGTCCCACAAGTGCTGGATTAAAGATATTATTACCCAGCCCACCAAATGCCATTTTGCCAATTCCAATGGCAACGAATGCGCCTATTAGCACTATCCACACAGGTAGGTTTGTTGGAAGGTTAAATGCAAGAAGTATTCCCGTAAGAATTGCTGAGCCGTTATATATTGTGGGTGTACCATTAAACATATATCGCTGAATGAGATACTCTGTCATAACACATCCTATTACTGAGGTCAATAGTATTACTATTGCACCAATGCCAAAGTAATATAGCGCACAAAGGTAGGCAGGTATTAGTGCTATTATTACGCCCCACATACAGCGGCTTATGCTATTTGTTGTGTGTACGTGTGGCGACCCTGAAATGGTCAATCTGTTAGTCATTACTATCTATCTGATGAATATATATAATTTATTTCTTTGAATTTCTCTCTTTAACTAAAGCATTGGCTCTAATTTTACCAAGTTTTATATAATCGAGTATTGGACGACTTGCTGGGCAAGAATAAGTACAACAGCCACATTCAATACAGTTTCTAATTTTTTCTTTTTCGGCTTGCTCTATTTCATCAATTACCGAAAGAGTCATCAAAAGATATGGCTCAAGCCCCATAGGGCAAGCATTGACACAAGCTCCGCACCTAATACATGGCTCTTCTTTTCGGCGTTGCGCATTTTCTTTTGGGACAAATAATATTCCCGATATACCCTTAATCATTGGCGCTTTTACCGAAACAATAGCTTTACCCATCATTGGTCCGCCAAGTATTATTTTGCCGGTGTCTTCGGGAATACCTCCAGCAATCTCAATAACATCGCTTAACTGAGTACCGAGCATCACGCGGTAGTTGCCAGGAGCTTTAAGGCTCTCGCCTGTAATTGTTATCACACGGCTCACTAAAGGCTCACCATATCGCACTGCACGATATACGGCATAAGCGGTGGCAACATTTTGTACAATTGCACCTGTGGCTATCGGTAATTTGCCCGTTGGAACCTCTTTACGAAGGACAGTTTCAATGAGTTGTTTTTCGCTACCTTGTGGATATTTTACTTTTAGAGGCAATACGGTGATATGAGGGTCATCTTCAAGAATTTGCATTAGAGATGCGATGGCATCTAACTTATTATTCTCTATTGCGATAACTGCCTTTTTTACTTGAGAAGCTCGCATGAGAAGTCTCACTCCTTCAACTATCTCGGCGGAATATTCGAGCATAATGGCATCATCATTTGTGAGATAAGGCTCACATTCCACGCCATTAATAATAAGGATTTCGGCTTTCATTCCAGGTGGAGGCATTAGCTTTACTTTTGTTGGGAAAGTTGCTCCCCCAAGTCCTACAATCCCCGATTTATCGATAATAGACACCAGTTCATCGTGAGTTAATGCACTCACTTCAATATCAGACTTCCGAGTTAGAGTTGTGGAGTTATCGGCAATAACGTCATCATCATCGGCAACAATTGTCACAGTATCAGCAGGATATCCAAATGCGGTTTTCCACTTATCGATTTTTTTTACTGTTCCACTTATTGATGTGTGAATATTTGCTGACACCATGCTACTTGCCTCAGCAATTATATCATATTTCTTAACTTTATCACCAACGTTTACAATACATTTAGCCATAGCACCTATGTGTTGTGAAAAAGTAACGACGATTTCACGAGGAGCAGGAATATCTATAATTTTTGCGCCAGCCGTAAGTTTATTTTCTGGGACGTGTATTCCGCCAATTTTGAATGTCTTTAGCATGATTCTCCTCCTTCTTTTTTTATTACTTGTGGAGTGGGGAAATTAACGGCATGAATTACGTGTGTTGGACATGCGTCAATACACTTGCGACAGAGCTTACACTTAGAATAATCAATGTATGCAAGATTATCGGTAACTGTTATTGCTTGAAATGAACATTCTTTGACGCATTTTCCGCACCCAATACATGAAGTCTTACATTCCTTAATTGCCAACGCGCCTTTTTCTTTATTGGCGCAAGCAGCATACACTCTACGTCCTTTAGGTCCCTTGTCGCGCAATTCTATAATATGCCGAGGGCACCCCTTAACACAAATTCCACACCCTACGCATTTCTCTTCATCAAATTCTGGTAGGCCTGTAATCGTATTCATTTTTATAGCATCAAAACGACACACTGCCATGCAATCGCCTTCACCAAGACACCCATAGGCGCAATCAGATGAGCCAATATAAAGTGAATGGAGAATATTGCATGATGATGGACCATCATATTTTGAAGTTTTGGGACGATTTTCACACGTTCCGTTACAATGTAACACAGCTATTTGAGTTTTTACATTGGCTGCTTTCATTCCGAGTATTTCAGCTATTTTATCCATAACAGCTTGTCCCGACGAGGGACATACGTGTCCATCGAGAGTCTCGGCGCTTGCACAGTTTACGGCAAAGTCATGGCACCCACTATAACCACAAGCGCCACAGTTGGCGCCAGGTAATAGTGCATCGATTGCTTCGATATTAGGATCCTCCTCTACATGAAATTTCTTTGCTGTGAGATAAAGAATTGCGGCACTTATTATTCCTATACCTCCGAGTATTATTACTGAAATTGCGATTATGCTCATTATCTATATTTATAGCTTCTTGATTATGAAATTAAACTTTTTCTTTAGTGCATCTTTTTTGATATATAATACAATATAATAAATGCCGAGAATTGCTATGCCTATTAAGGCCGACAGGGCTTGCCGACAGCCATAATAATTTGCAACAAAAATTGATGCAATTAAAATGATGCAAGGCAATGCGGTACCAAAAAATATAGCACGCTTCTGCATCGTTACATTACCGATAACTTTCACCTTCTCTCCAAGTTCATAAGATGATGCCTCAGACGTGGTTATTGCTATCGAATTTTTTTCTTTTTTTTGAGGCTTGCATAAATTGCTAAGCGAACAACTGCTACAAGCAACTTCATCGCTAAAACTAACGATTACGGTGCTATTATTAACCTCTATGACTTTTCCAATATGCTCTACATTTGTGTCCAATGTTATCAGGGTCTTATTAGTTATTGCAAATTTAATCATTTAAATTGGTGTGTCCGCTCAAATAAATAAGAAATACCACAATTATTTAAAAAATGCCAGTTAACATTAGCTGATATATATTTGATGATGGATTAATTTCGGAGTAGGTTTGACGCACATAATTACATTGTATCCTTAAATATTTAAATGGTCGATACGAGATACCTGCCGTGTAATTAGATTGGTTCAGCCCTATTGCTTTGTCTTCAGTAAATAGGTCATATCTAAATACAGGCTTCAGCTTAGCCGTTATTTTACCTTCTATCATTACATAGCACCCATCGCTATTAATGGTGCCTGTGGTGCCTGCAATGTATTCGCCACGCGCATTCACATATCTGCCACTATAAGAAGCCCCCACGCAGTAACGTGTTCGTTTTGAGTAGTCGACTCCATATTCGCCCCAATAATAGGAGCCCGAAATCTTTAGTCCCTCGGCGGGCTGCAATGTTAAACGTCCCGATAAATCCTTACTCTTATTATTGTCGTTAAGATTCATTCCATTGCCGTTAAAAACGCCCACAGCATATTCTATCATATTAAATCCCTTACGAGTCTTGAAAAATCCGCCATAAATGCTTGCTCCTATGTCACGCCCCGATGCTTTCATTCCACTCACATCGTCATATCCTACTAATCTACTTAATACAAGAGGATAGCTAATACATTCTTCAGCTATATGTGAATAGGTATTGCCTAATGAAAAAGGAATTTTAAATTGTCCTATGCAGAAACGTAATTCGTTAAATAGATTGTAGCGAATACGGGCTTCAAGTATCTTTGGATTTACAAAATCTACACATAAACGATAGTCAAACTTTTTCAGAAAAGTACCATTAACATCAATTCGAGCATTTTTTACAAAGAAGTTAGAGGAGTTGTCGTCATATTCATATCCTATTCTCATGTAGCCCGATATGCGAGGTAATCGGTCTATAATGCTCTTGTGTCTAATAATAAAGGACTCTATGCTATTAACCTTTTTATCTAATTCTGCCACACTATCAATGCGCTCTTGCTGGTTTGCTAATACGCTATGTGGCAATATCATTATTGCACTAAAGATTAATATCAATACTAATTTATTCATCAAGAAGATAGTTTATATTTGAGTTGCACTTTGCGACAAAAGAGAATGCCCAATGCGACAATAAAGACACTTGCGTGGCTCACAGTATTCTCGTCGAAGTTGAATTAGGGCTTGCGATGTCAATGCGTCACTAACCCTGAATCCACATTTTTCAAACAATGCGATTATGGCATTTCGTTCTGGTTTTATACCTTCAAGAAGAGAAATTGCCTTATCAGATGTTTCGTAGCTATCTATAGCCTCACCATAGGCATAGTAAAGAGGAGCAACGGTATTAATTAAAATTATATCTATTGCACCATTGCTTATGGCCTTTTGAATTGTTGGCGATGGTTTGCCAAAAGAGAAATGCGTAGCCCAATAGCCCGTTAACTCGACATTAAACAGCTCACGCAACTCCTTCTCGCCCTTTGCTTCAAGAATATCTGCCATAAGATGGAATCCATCATGAATGTAGTGTGCAAGGAGGGCAATACGCCTATGAGGGAAATTTTGTGGTCTTATTCTAAAGAATTTCCACGATTCACGCTCAATAGGAGTAAGACTAAATTTATTTGCCAAAAATGAATATTCCTTACATAAGTGCTGATAATATTCATCGTGGCTATTTTGCGAAGGGTCGAGCATTCCAGCTTGTCCAAAGAGCAAAGCCTCAATTTGAGTCAACGAGTCACTGTGTTTATGCAACAATCGCAGTGGCGTTCGCTTTGCCAAACGTTCAAGAGCATCATTATTTATTCCAAATCCAAGATTTCGAGCCAGTGTTACGTAGCACACATCTTCCCAACTCCCATTGTATGACGCATGATGTTCAAGTAAGCGTCCCACCTTGCTGTGAAGGCGTTCAAAGGCAAGAGCCTCAATCCATTCAGTAATAAGTATTTGAGGTATATCCTTTATCTCTTTAGCACACGGTAGCGCAGAGTCGGCATTTATCATTGAGGTATAACGTTCGTAGAAATGTGGCGAGCATTGCATTATAAGTTGTGGAATACGCTCACCATTACTGCGATATACGGGGGCATCATCTTTCTCCACAACATGAAGTATTACAGAATCATAAGCCTTGTCGGCGTTATGGTTATGGCGCTTCCAGTCAGTAGCACGTACATGAATTTCAACATTTCCTACCCACATCTCACCATCAATCTCAATTTTAGCATTAAAAAAGTCGGGACCAGCATCAGTGTTGAGCATACCAGGATCTATAACCCTCACTTTGCGCCCATCATTTGTACGCATCTGCGAAGGTATCCACAGCCTATGCTGCCACACATATTGCATCAACTTTTCCATAATTAGTGCAAAATAAGCAATAAACTATTACGCAACCGCATTAAATTAGTTTTTTAAAGAATTTTAAGCAACTCTATTCTTCGTATATTTAAAATGTGTAACTACTTTATATTTAGAGCCGAATAGCCTCATCGCAATTGATGATAGACACTCTTTTTGACTAAAATATAAAACAATTTTGTGAAACGTTTGCATAATTCAAAAACACGACCTATCTTTGCACACGCAAATATGCAAATGGTACCATAGCTCAGTTGGTAGAGCAAAGGACTGAAAATCCTTGTGTCCCCGGTT
>JAVWYO010000022.1:0-28292 GCA_036661515.1 Muribaculaceae bacterium
ACAAAAAACTAAAATGCGAAAAAAGGGTGCGTACACTGCGTAACGTGCGTACACCTCTCACAACTCAAAACTCACCACTCAAAACTCAAAAACTCCCGTGTAGAGTAGGACGAAACACCATACACACAAAGAAAAATCAGAGTGTCACAATTAAAAGAAATGTTATTTACTTTCATATTGTACCCTTTTGCATTATCTTTGTTACCAAAACAAAGAAAAGAATTAATGGAACTCGCTATATATGCAATGCTTCGAGGTATAACTATAGGTGCACTAATTTCTGCGCCTATGGGACCTATTGGCGTGCTGTGTATTCAACGAACCTTAAACAAAGGTCGTTGGTCTGGATTTTTTACGGGACTTGGTGCTGCTTTTTCTGATTTGATTTATTGCCTGCTTACTGGGTTGGGCATGTCGTTTGTTATCGACTTTATTGAAACTAATCAAAATATCCTTCAAGTTATTGGTAGTGTTGTGCTCGTGATATTTGGAATATATTTAATAAAGAAAAATCCTGCTGGTGATTTAAAAACACCTACCGACCAACAACGTAATACATTCACCCAAGATATATTAACTGGATTTCTATTTACTTTCAGTAACCCTTTGATATTATTTCTTATAATAGGACTATTTGCACGTTTCAATTTCCTAACGCCAGAAATGCACGCTATTCATTATCTAACGGGATTTACTTTTATATTTATTGGTGCTATACTATGGTGGTTTGTAATTACATTCTTTGTAAATGCAGTTAGAGAACACTTCAATTTACGTAGTATGTGGCTTGTAAATAGAATTATAGGATATATTATCCTAATTATGTCATTAGGTGGATTCGTTCTTGGAATTAAAGACTATATATTAAATATTAATGGATAATTTATTACCAAAATCACTTGAGGTGCCATTTATCGATAAACTTGATGAATTGTCAATGGAAGCTGTTAGCGACCTCATGGAGCAAGATGCTGAGAAACACAGCATTGAATGCCGTAATTGGGTTGATTCTTATCCTTACCACCCGATTACTGTTTTTACTATTGCTCATTCACATAATTATATTTATGTGGATTATTTCGTTAGAGGTAACTACCTGCGTGCAGAAAATTATAAAAATAATACACCTGTTAGCGAGGATAGTTGCGTAGAATTTTTTCTAAAAACACCTGGCAGTAAAGAATATTGGAATTTTGAATTTAACTGTATAGGTACAGTTAATGCCTCTCACCGTCAGACACGAGAAAATCCAATTAGACTTAATGATGAGCAACTTTCTCAAATAAAAAGATACGCTTCATGTGGAACAAAGCCATTTCAAGAGATGGAAGGACTTTTTGCGTGGAATCTCGTTATTGCAATCCCATTCTCGCTAATTGGAGTGGACACAAAAACTTCAGCAACTACTCTAAAAGGTAATTTCTATAAATGTGGTTCTAAGACAGGGCTCCCTCATTATTTAAGCTGGTCTCCAATTCTAACGGCAACAATTGACTTTCACCGTCCTGAATTTTTTGGTGATATTATTCTGAAATAACAAATAGAGAGCAATGCGTGTTGCCATAAAATATGCAATAATAATATTCTTATTATTCAACATCACATCTATTTGTAATGCTGAGGCTTTATATTTGAATGCTTTTAATGGCTATGGACAATTTGGAAAACACAGTATTACAAATCAATATAATAGTATTAAAATCGCTGATGATGCGCTTTTACACGAAAACTCATCATCTAACGACACTGTAAATACATATAAAATAGACCTTATTGACACGAATTTTACATTCGAAATTCGTTTAGCTAATCTACACAATGATGAGGGCAAAACATATAAAGTTATTGATAGAAAATCACATAAAAAATTATCTATCAATAATCCTACTTGGGGGGTAGTGTGGAATTATATTGATAAGAATAATTATAACAAATTAGTTTTGCAAGGTAATAATACTAATTTGCATGACATATTTGATAAGCGAACGATAAACCTATCAGTTATAACCATAAAAGATGGTGCCGAACATCTAATTTTGAGTAAAGAGATTGATGACAATATAAATCTGTATAAAGGTCATAATGTAGTAGTAATAAAGCATGAATTAGCTTCTACAATAATTAAGATAGGCAACAAAACGTTACGGACGGTTGGCGTAATAACCGATAATGAGCTAAATACGATATGTAATAATGCAAGCATTGGATATTTTGTAGGGGCGGGTGCTAAAGTAGCTATTGATCGTGTATTTATTGAGACAAATAAACGTCCCGACTCGATATTGCATACCAAATGGACTACCGAAAAATTAGATGCACATTTTGCAAATACTAATGATTTATATGAAGGATATTGGGAATATCTCGACCGTAATTTAGATGAAAACAAACTTCGTATAGGTGGGCGATATCGCATCGCTTTAGTAAAAACGGCTACTGGATATGATATAATTTATGCTGATGGTGCAAAAGTAAATGAGTCAAATTGGAGTGAAGGGATGCTAAAAGGAGCCATTAAAGCCACAACTTTTATCGATAATTATGACCTAATATGGTACGATGCAATGATGTTGCCATTCAATGTTGACGTTTTCGCCAAAATTACTAATAATTCAATTTTAGAATTGCATTTCCCACTGCAAAATAGCACATTACGATTTGCCAAGCAGATTAACGAAAACAAATAAAAATGATTAATGACGCATTCACATCACTAATCATTTCTTTATTTTTGTCTTCTATTTCTTTTAATCAAATATCTTGTCCCAGTCTTTCCACACAACTTCATAGCCAAGAGCTTTTATATCATTAGCTACGTCATGTGGAGAACGTCCATCACTTACCTCAAATTGTTCAAGAGCCTCTGGCGTGCTGACATATCCTCCAGGCTCTGTCTTACTCCCTGCACTCATTGATGTAACACCAAGTTTCATCATATTTGCACGAAACTTAGGATCTTCACGCGTAGAGTATGATATATCAACATCATGGTCAAATATGCGAAAAGCAAAAGTGAGCTGTGCAAGTTCTTTATCATTAAGCACAACATTTGGAGTAAAATGGCCTTCAGCAGGTCGCATTCGAGGAAAATTAACAGAGTAACGTGTCTTCCAATAATGCTTTTGAAGATAACGAAGATGCCGTGCCATCATAACTACATCGGTACGCCAATCCTCAAGACCTATGAGAACACCCATTCCTATTTTGTGAACACCAGCAGCTCCCATGCGGTCATATCCATTAAGTCGCCACTCAAAGATTGATTTCATGCCACGTGGGTGATAAACCTTATAGCGTTCCTTGTGATATGTTTCTTGAAAACACACCACACCATTAAGTCCCGATTGAGTTAATCGATAATAATCTTTCTCTTTTAGTGGCATAACCTCGATTGATAGATTATTAAAGTAAGGGCGCGCAATTTTAAGAGATTCCTCAATATAATCTACACCAGCTACCGAAGGATATTCTCCCGTAACGATAAGTAAATTCTCAAATGGACCAAGTTTGCGTATAGCTTTGCATTCTTCTTCTATTTGCTCTGCCGTTAAAGTAGTGCGCTTAATATCGTTATTATATTGGAATCCACAATATACACAGTGATTAGTACAAGCATTACTCGTATAAAGAGGAATGTACATACTTATTGTCTTTCCAAATCGCTCTTGAGTATATCGTTGCGATAACTGTGCCATCTCTTCAAGATAAGGCACAGCTGCTGGTGATATAAGAGCCATAAAATCGTCTACTGTTAGATACTCCTTTTGTAATGCAATCTCAACGTCGTGAGCTGTCTTAGTTCCAATTGAGGCGGTAGTTTCCTCCCAATTGTATTTTTCTAATTCTTCTGAAAACATATTATATTATTTACCATCGCAATCACATAATTCTTTTGATACTGCTTGAGATATTCTCATCGCGCAGAAATTAGGTCCACACATAGTGCAAAATTTGTCGTCATCATTATGACTCTCCACATAATATTGTCGTGCGCGAGCAGGGTCAAGTGATAGATTAAATTGATCTTTCCAACGGAAATCATAGCGAGCTTTACTCATCGCATTATCACGGATTTCTGCTCCGGGAAATCCTTTAGCAATATCTGCTGCGTGAGCTGCTATTTTATATGCTATCACTCCATTCCTCACATCTTCAAGATTAGGCAAACTAAGATGCTCCTTTGGCGTTACATAGCATATCATTGCTGTGCCATACCATGCAATCTGGGCTGCTCCAATAGCAGATGTTATATGATCATATCCAGGTGCTATATCAGTTGTCAACGGTCCGAGTGTGTAGAATGGTGCTTCGTGACACGATTTTAGTTGGCGATCCATATTTTCTTTAATTTTGTGCATAGGCACATGTCCAGGCCCTTCAATAATTACCTGCACATCGTGTTCCCATGCAATTTTTGTAAGTTCACCAAGCACATCAAGTTCCATAAACTGAGAGCGGTCGTTTGCATCATGAATACTTCCAGGACGTAGCCCATCACCGAGTGATATTGCTACATCATATTCTTTAAGTATCTTGCAAATATCGGCAAAATGAGTATATAAGAAACTCTCTTGATTGTGAAGTACGCACCATTGTGTCATAATACTACCACCACGAGAAACAATACCCGTTAGACGTTCATCAATCAATTGTGCATGTGCTTTTAGTACACCAGCATGAATTGTAAAATAGTCTACGCCTTGTTCACATTGTTCAATAAGTGTATCCCTATATATCTCCCAAGTGAGGTCTTTTACTCGTCCATTAACTTTTTCGAGAGCCTGATAAATAGGGACGGTACCCATTGGAACAGGGCAATTGCGTATAATCCATTCACGGGTTTCATGAATATTATCTCCAGTAGATAAATCCATAAGAGTGTCGCCACCCCAATAACAACTCCAAATAGCTTTGTTTACTTCTTCTTCAATACCTGATGATAGAGCCGAGTTTCCAATGTTTGTATTTAATTTAACAAGAAAATTACGACCAATGATTACTGGTTCGGCTTCAGGGTGATTGATATTAGCAGGAATAATAGCTCTACCGCTTGCAACCTCATTACGTACAAATTCGGGAGTTATTGTTGTAGGTATGCCAATAGCTTCATTATTCATATTTTCACGTATTGCCACATATTCCATTTCGGCAGTAATGACACCTGCGCGAGCATAGGCCATCTGTGTGATTTTCTTGCCTTCTATTGCTTTGCAAGGTGCATATCTTTTAGGAAATCGTATAGCATCAAGTTTTGAATCATTAAGACGAGCTTTACCATATTCTGATGTAATCGCAGGGAGCATTTCCACATCACCACGTTGTTTAATCCAATCTTCACGAAGGCGAGTTATCCCTTTATTTATATCAATATTACAATTACTATCGGTGTAGCAACCACTCGTATCATAGATATAGATTGATTCATTTTCTATAAACTTTTTAGCTCCAGATTTATCCACTTTGACGGTAGGCGTGAGATTTATTTTTCTCATTCCTACTTTAATTGGGAAAAGGTTACCATTGATATAAACTTTTTCAGACCCCGGATAAGAGTCAACTTTCATATAATTTATTTCCATTTTTATGTCTATTAGTCAAGAAATGATGTTAGAGGACTACTTGCTTCGGCATGACGTTTTTGCGTTCCAAGTCCAGCAATAAATGCGCGACGACCAGCTTCCACTGCAAGGCGAAATGCTATTGCCATTTCAACAGGATTGCCCGAAACAGCAATTGCGGTATTTACAAGTACGGCATCAGCACCAAGCTCCATAGCTTCAGCGGCATGTGATGGTGCTCCTATCCCAGCATCAATTATAACAGGTACTGTACTTTGTTCGATAATAATTTCGAGCAGGTCACGAGTTCGTAATCCTTTGTTAGTACCTATTGGCGCACCAAGAGGCATCACAGCAGCACTACCCACATCTTCAAGACGCTTGCATAGCACTGGATCAGCTTGAATATAAGGAAGGACAGTAAATCCAAGTTTTGCTAATTCTTCAGTGGCTTTAAGGGTTTCAATAGGGTCGGGCAACAGATATTTAGGGTCGGGGTGAATTTCGAGTTTAATAAAATTTGTTCCAAAGCAGTCACGTGATAATTTAGCAGCAAATATTGCTTCTTCAGCATTTCTGACACCCGATGTGTTAGGGAGAAATTGTACTTTTTCTCGATTGATATGGCTAAGCATATCATCATTTTCATTGTTTAATTCAATACGTTTCATTGCAATAGTAATCATTTCTGATTCCGATGCAAGAATAGCATCGAGCATCAATTGATTAGATGGGAACTTTCCTGTTCCTACAAATAATCGTGATTGAAACTCTCGATTTCCAATTTTTAGAATATCCATATATATAATAATTTAAACTGTTCTTTTATTTAGTATTTCTTTTTTCAATAATACTTTTCAGAGTATCTATAATCCTCGTTGTCATCATTGTTGGATTTGAGGCATTAATTATGCCACCCGAAACAGCAATTCCACTAATTCCTGTATCCATAATAGGGACTATATCATCATATTCGATACCTCCAATAGCAACCATAGGAATGGTAATGTCGTGCTCGGCGCATTTAGCCATAATATCAGCATATCCGTCAAGACCAATTATGCTACTTAGCTTCTTTTTTGTAGAAGTAAAACGATAAGGTCCTAATCCTATATAATCAATATCTTTTTTTGAGAGATCTATAATATCATCTATATTATTAGCTGTAGCACCAATAATATATTGTTGTCCAAGTAATTCTCGTGCTTCGGAAGGCGACATATCCATTTTCCCAAGATGAACGCCATCTAAGTTAAGCTCTTTGGCTATTTCGACCCAATCGTCAACAACAAATATACAATCACGTTCTTTACACTTAGGTTGAATGATGCGAGCCATATCCATGACACTCTCTTTAATGGCATCTTTCATGCGAAGTTGTATCCACTTACAACCTCCATTGAGTACCATTTCAACCTCTTGCTCTATCGAATATTTATCGGTAGCATTTGTTATAAACTGTAACATCACTTTATATTTTTATTTATTTCATTTAATCGAGTTTCTAATTGAATCATCGTTTCAGCTGAGAAAAGATAGCCAAGAAAAGCTGCACCATAAAAACTGCTATGCTTTATCTCATTTAAATGAGATGCATTCACCCCTCCAAGAGCCACAACATTGCTATGCCGAAAATTGTTGCTTATTTCAGATAAATTAAAATGTGATTTATAACCTACTTTTGAAATACTGTCAAATATTGGGCTTAAAAACACATATTCATAATTACTCGCATCGTTTAGTTCTTCGAGAGTATGGCATGATTTGCTAAGTTTTAGCCTACAATCATCTGAAATTGGTGCAGGATATTGTTTATTTAAATGAATGCCAGCAATATCAAACTCTTTGGTAAGTTCATAAAATCCATGAAGTTTTAGCCTCTTATGATATTCTTGAGGAATTGATTTGATTAATAATCTTACTTCAGTGATAGTAGATTTTGGTTTGCGTATGTGTACGTAGTCAAAGCCATTGTCTAATATCATTGTGATATAAGCTACTTCATTATCAATAAATGATTCTGGTGTAATAGCAATAAGTTTCATTCTACTATCCACCATAAAATGCACGAATAATCATTACTTTGTCGCCATTTTTCAGAGTATAAGCATCGCGTTCATCTGCTTTGACAACTTCATTGTTAACCGCTACTGCATAACCTTGAGTTGGCATATTTTCAATGCTTGCAATAACTTCAGTTAAAGATATGCCATCATTAAATTCTCTCTCGTTATTGTTGATTGTTATATTCATATTTAGTTGATATTTATGTGCATTGGCTCAGGCGAGAACAGATGATTCATAGGTCCATGTCCGCTACCAATATTATTCATTGAACCCGCAATTAAAGCGTTAGTAAGATATGCTTTAGCCTTACCAACAGCCTTAGTTAAAGGTAATCCAAGAGCTAAATAAGAAGCGATTGCAGTTGATAGTGTACAACCCGTGCCATGAGTATTTTTAGTGTCAATAGCGCGTGCCTCAAAAGTTATAGGCTTTTCTTCTGCTATAAATAGATAGTCGGTCATCGTTTCTTTATCAAAATGTCCGCCTTTAATTAATACAGAATTAGCTCCCATGCTTAAAATTTTATTTGCTGCAATTTCTATGTCATGAACTGAATGAATTGTAATTCCACTAATTAGTTCGGCTTCATATTTATTAGGTGTAACGATTGTTGCTATTGGTAGCATTTCACTAATCATTACAGCAATGGCATCGTCGGAGATGAGATGGCTTCCAGATGTAGAAATCATAACAGGATCAAGCACTATATATTTAGGCGCATAACTTTTTAAACATTTGGTGACCTCAATAATGATGTCTTTTGAAAATAGCATTCCTATCTTTACTGCATCAGGCCGAATGTCAGAAAAAACTGCTTCAATTTGAGCTTTAACGATAGATGGTGAAATACCTTCAATTCCAGTAACTCCCATTGTGTTTTGAGCAGTAATTGCCGTAATTGCAGTCATGCCATATACGCCTAAAGCAGAGCATGTTTTTAGGTCTGCTTGAATTCCAGCCCCACCGCTCGAATCGGAACCAGCAATTGATAAAACAGTAGGATAAGTTCTCATTTCTTTATATTAATATTATAAATATATGAGCATCACATTAATATGATGCTTCAAACAAAAGGAATGGAATGCTTATGGGGGAATACTTAGATATAAACAATTCCTACGCCGGTACTATCCGTCTCAGGTTCATAGGGTATAATCTCAGCCAATAAGTGGCACCCCTTTGTTTTGTACAAATGTAAGCAATATTTACTATATCACAATAAACTATTGGCATGTTAAATTAAATTTGATTACATTTGTTTTCAGAAACATTAAATTTGACACATGAATAGACCTTATTTTAAGATTTGGATTCTGATTACAAGTACCATTATATTATTTACATGGTTCTCTTCTTTTGAAACCATAAACCTTTTTGGTAAAGAGTTTAAAAGTTCTGGGATTTATGATGCAATTACTAACATTGAGGAAAAATCAACAGACAGCGTAATTAATAGCATAAAAGCTCCAGAAAAAATAGCTACACAAAAAGTTATAAAATCAGAAATGGATACAATGCCTAAGTCTATTCTATTTATAGGCGATTCAATGCTTGAAGGTCTGGGCGCAAGAATGGCTGCTTATGCGAAAGAAAACGGGCATAAACTTCACAATGTGATATGGTATAGCTCTACGTCAAAGACTTGGGGTAGTTGTGATACATTGAAATATTTTATTCGGAAATTTAAGCCAAATTTTATTATTGTTTCACTTGGAGCAAATGAATTGTTTGTGAAAAACATAACTTCAAAGCGACACCAAAATGTAAAAAGAATACTTTTTCAAATAAAAGAGATACCATACGTGTGGATTGGACCGCCTAATTGGAAGGAAGACACAGGAATCAATGATTTAATAGCCTCGTTAGCTAAACCTGGTACATTCTTTCTCTCTAAAGGAATGCATTTTGACCGTTCTAAAGATGGTGCACACCCTACGCGTTTATCATCAGCGTTGTGGATGGATAGTGTTGCGAGATGGATTAAATTGCATTCGGCATATCCAATAAAATTATCAGAGCCAAAAGTGAAAACTGCACGGGCTAATTCTACAACAATCTTGCAACCAACACGATAAATATGTCATTATTAACGATTAATCAAGATTGGGCAGTATCAATAAATGTAGTATTCAATAATATTATTGAAATGCTAAAATATGATGCGACTAATCCCATGCTATTTTCAAGTGGGCTATTTTGGGCTTTATTTATTATTTTTATTCCAATATATTCACTTCTGAAGTCGAGGCGTTGGCAAATGATAATTTTTGTCACAGCATTTAGTCTCTTTTTCTATTATAAATCAAGTGGACTGTTTTTCCTCTTACTTATGGGCACATCTGTAATCGATTGGGTATTATCTAAGATGTTGTCAAGTACTGAAAGTAGAATAAAGAGGAAAATGTATCTATCATTATCTATAATTTTATCATTAAGTGTACTTGTATATTTTAAATATGCTAATTTCTTTCTATGGAATTGGTCACAAATGGTGGAACAAAATTTTCAACCACTTGATATAATTTTACCAGTAGGAATATCATTCTATACATTTCAATCTATTGGTTACATGGTTGATGTGTATAAGCGTAGAATTGCACCAACAAAAACGTGGATTGAATATATATTTTTCCTATCATTCTTTCCGCAACTTGTTGCTGGGCCTATTGTAAGAGCTGAAAATTTTCTTCCGCAACTTGAAAAGAATGTGCGTGCAAATGCCACCCAAATCTATGCAGGATTTTGGCTTATAATACTTGGTATATTGAAAAAGGCACTGATAGCTGACTATATAGCTCAATACAATGATCTTATATTTTCAAATCCCACAGGATATTCAGGTTTTGAGTCATTAATGGGCGTAATAGGATATACAATGCAGATATATTGCGATTTTTCAGGATATTCTGATATGGCGATTGGGCTTGCGCTTATTATGGGATTTAATTTAGGCAAGAACTTTGATTTTCCTTACCAATCAAAAAATATTTCTGAATTTTGGCGTAGGTGGCATATTTCACTTTCTTTTTGGTTGCGAGATTATATATATATTCCACTTGGTGGAAATCGTAAAGGGACTGTGCGTACGTATATAAATAATCTTATAACAATGTTAATAGGTGGATTATGGCATGGTGCAGCATGGAAATTTGTATTTTGGGGTGGAATGCATGGGGTAGGGCTCGTGATTCATAAAGCTGCGTCTCCGTTACTAAAGAAGATACCCGACACTTGGTATGTGAAGGTGGTGTCGTGTGCTATAACTCTTATATTTGTGTCGTTGTTATGGGTGTTTTTCAGAGCAGCAACATTTACTGATTCAATACTAATAATAAAGAACATATTTATTAATTTTGATGTTAATCATATAATACCATTTATACAAGAACGGAAAGTGTGGTGTATTATGATGACTATAATAATATTAAGTCATGCTATTCCGCGAAAATGGTATGATGAGCTATCTAATTATTTTATAAAATCGCATTATCTTGTGAAATGGATAATATTCATTGTAGTTGTGCAGTTAGTCATCGAATTTATGAGTGAAGATGTTGCTCCATTTATATACTTTCAGTTCTAAAATATAATATGATACATGATATAACTCATTGAATTTAAGGAGAATTAAAATGTTACATGATTGTTATATTTAGTGAATAATTTTGAATTAAATTTGTCGAAAATAATAAATTAATGAAATGATTAAACTAATTAAACTAATGACGTATTCTATCTGACAATATGGAAAAACGAGTCAATATATTAGTGGTTGATGATGAAGAAACTATATGTGAGGTTCTAAAAATCAATCTTGAGCTTGAAGGATACAATGTTGATTGCGCCCATTCGGCAGAAGAGGCATCAAAACTTCAGCTATTAAATTATTCATTGATTTTACTTGATGTGATGATGGGCGAGATGAATGGATTTGAATTTGCTTCCTTAATACGCAAAGAGCCATTGACCGCAAATATCCCCATCATTATTTGTACTGCCAAAGATTCAGATACCGATTTAATAGAGGGCTTTAATCGCGGTGTAGATGATTACATTAAGAAGCCATTTTTGATGCGAGAACTTGTGTTACGAGTAAAAAGTGTGTTACGTCGAAGTGACAAAAATAATAACAGTGATATAATTACCTATAAAACGTTACAAATAGACATAATAAAAAAGAAATGTATAATTGATGGTGAGGATATTCAACTCACTAAAAAAGAATTTGAAATGCTCCAATTATTCCTTGGGACGAGAGAGAAAATATTTTCTCGTGAGGAAATCCTTGACAGAGTGTGGGAAAGTGATGTACTCGTTATTGATCGCACAATAGATGTAAACATTAATCGCCTACGAAAAAAAATAAAAAATTATGGAACAAATATTATCACTAAATTAGGTTATGGCTATGGCTTTAAAGAATAATACTTCAAATTACCAGTTGCGCCTCTTTTTCCTTATTATTATATTCACGTGGATTATGGCATTTGTGTCGGTCACCGTCCAATATACGCGAGAAAGGGAATATAGGGTTGAAACGATAAACACTAATCTGCAATTCTATAATTCACAAATACTAAATGCTTATGAAAAGAATATTCCATTAAATCCTCAACTTATCAATAATATTGTTGGGCATGATTCTCTACGAGTTACAATCGTTAACTTTGAGGGGAATGTATTATATGATACAGAAGCGAAAAATGTAAACAACAACCATAAATCAAGGCAAGAGATAAAAGATGCAATGACTAATGGCAAAGGTTTTACAGTAAGGCGCGTTTCAGAAACAGATAGCCATGAGTATTTTTATTCGGCAACAAAGGGTGAATCTATTGTTGTAAGATCTGCGTTACCATATGATCTATCATTGGCAGAAATGCTAAAAGTAAATCCAATAAATATTTGGGTTATAATATTAATGGCATCTATTCTTAGTATAATTGCATTCTTTGCAACAAGAAGGATAGGTCAAAGTGTAAGAAACCTACGCGATTTTGCTATTCAAGCCGAAGATGGAGATATAAATGAATATAATGTACAGAGTTTTCCAAATGATGAGCTTGGTGAGATTTCATCTCATATCATAAATCTTTATCAGAATTTGGAAAAGACAACGCAAGAACGTGATGAAAATCTCAAAAATGCGCTTTATGAAGAACAAGAGAAGACGAGAATAAAGCATCAGTTAACAAATAATATTAATCATGAGCTAAAAACTCCAGTTCATGCAATACAAGCTTGCCTTGAGACGATAGTGTATAATAATGATAAACTCGATAAAGAGACGTTAGTGTCACTTGCTGAAAAGAGTTATCAAAATGTTACACGTCTTTGTTCTCTAATGCAAGATATTGCTACAATAACACATATCACAGAAGCTGGCCATGAAATAGAAAAAGAGCCAACAAATATCAATTGCATTATCTCGGAGGTTAGGAATGAAATACTTTTACTTCCAATAGAGAAGCAGATGAGGGTGAATGTGAGTATTCCAGAGAATATAATAGTCGTAGGCAATAAAAATCTTTTAGAAGCAATATTTAGGAATCTAATTAATAATGCCGTTGCATATTCAGGAGGGCGAGATGTGTATGTCGAATTAGTTAGAGAAACGACTGAATTTTTTACTTTTAGAATATGGGATAATGGAATAGGCGTAGAAGATACCCATTTATCAAAAATCTTTGAACGCTTTTATCGCATTGATTCGGGTAGGTCACGAAAATTAGGTGGGACAGGTCTTGGACTTGCTATCGTAAAAAATGCTGTCCTTTTCCATAGTGGAACTATTACAGTCCAAAATCGTCATAATTGTGGACTTGAGTTTACTTTTTCATTACACAAATAATATTAATAAAGATAATATCTTATGAGTCCAATTTTTACAGTAATTGTAATAATATTAGCAATTTTGGCAATCCTCGATTTGATAGTAGGTGTTGCCAATGATGCAGTGAATTTTTTAAATTCAGCTTTGGGTGCAAAGGTTGCACCAATGCGTACTATACTTGCTATTGCCGCATTAGGAATCTTAGTAGGTGTAATTACATCAAATGGAATGATGGAGGTTGCGAGAAATGGCATGTTTCACCCAGCAATGTTTTCATTTTCTGAAATAATGATTTTATTTGTTGGAATGATGATGGCAGATGTCATTCTCCTCAATACATTTAACTCAATGGGTCTCCCAACATCTACAACAGTATCTTTGGTATTTGAGCTACTTGGTTCGGCTGTTGCAGTAGCAGTATATAAAATTTGGCAAGACACAACACTTAGCATAAGTGACTTAGGACTATTTATTAATAGTGGTAAGGCGTTGGTAATAATATCAAGTATTTTATTGTCGGTGGTACTTGCATTTGCATCAGGTTCTATATTAATGTATTTATCGCGCATTGTGTTTACCTTTAGATATGCTAAAGCTCTAAAGAAATTTGGTGCAGCATGGTGCGGAATATCAATCGTTGGAATATTGTATTTTGCTATATTCAAAGGTCTGAAGAGCTCAGGATTAATATCTCCAGATACATATCACATGATTAATGATAACTTAATGCTTGTGTTATTACTTGTGTGGATAGCTTCAACATTATTATTGTGGATAGCTCAAAGGTTGAAGTTTAATATTATGAAATTTACTATTTTGTCGGGTACATTTGCGTTAGCGTTAGCGTTTGCAGGAAATGACTTAGTCAATTTTATTGGTGTTCCAATTGCTGGTTTTGATTCTTATATGATGGCTTTAGATAGTGGAAACGAGGCAATGATGATGGGTGATTTAGCTAAACCAGCTCATGTTAACATATGGATATTAATATCAGCAGGAGCCGTAATGGTATTAACATTATTTTTCTCACGTAGTGCTATGAAAGTTGCTGAAACACAATTAAATCTTTCGTCACAGAATAGTGAAGAGGAACGATTTGGATCTTCACTGCCTTCAAGAGCCTTAGTAAGATTTGCTATAAATCTTAATACTTTTTATAAAAAGGCTATTCCATCATCTTTAGTAGAGAAAATTGATAGACGTTTCATGCAACTTCCCGAAGAAGAGAGAGGGGCGGTATCTTATGATAATATTCGTGCAATCGTTAATCTTACAGCTGCCGCAATCCTGATATGCGTAGGTACATCTTTAAAGCTACCATTATCAACAACCTATGTAGTGTTTATGGTTGCTATGGGATCATCACTTGCCGATAGGGCTTGGGGTAGAGATAGTGCTGTGTATAGAATCACAGGTGTTATGGTAGTAATTTCAGGTTGGTTTTTGACGGCATTTGTTGGATTTATGCTTGCATTTATTATAGGTATAATTCTCATGTTTGGTGGTTGGGTTTCACTGATAATTGTAGTGATACTTTGTGGATATGCACTGTGCCATAATCTTATTTTCAAATCGAAGAAGAATACAGTAGAGCAGAAGCCAATGATTAAAGAAGATGGTAATGAGAAAGATGTATTGTATTCTTGTACAGAAATAGTATGTGAAACTATGGAGGAAGTAACATCAATCTATAATCACATGCTTGTGGCTCTGTTTACTGAAAATAGAAAAGTATTGAAAGAAACAGTAAATCAATCGGAAGTGATATATCAGATGGCACATAAAAGAAAATATGAAATACTTTCTACACTGAAAAAACTTCAAGACCAAAAGGTTGAAACAGCTCATTTCTATGTTCAAGTAGTAGACTATTTGAGTGAGGTATCTAAAGCATTAATGCACTGCACACGTCCAGCTTATGAACACATTAACAATAATCATAAAGGACTTACAGAAGATCAAATAATGGATCTAAAACGTGTTAATGATGAGGTTGATAACATCTTTTCTATGATTAATGAAATGCTACGTAATAAAGATTTTTCAAATCTTGATGAAGTGTTGATAATGAGAGATGCATTATTTAATACGATTGCCGATAGTATTAAGAATCAGATAAAGAGGCTCAAGACAGAGCCAATGAGTACGAAGTCGAGTACCCTTTATCTAAATATTCTTAATGAGACAAAGACTATGGTGCTTCAATCAAGAAATCTTTTGAAATCACAAGCATATTTCTTAGATGAAATAAAAGAAGAAGATGAGGAAGAAAAATAATTAGAACATATTAATATACCTCAATCACTTTTTATAATTACTGAAAAGTATTGAGGTATATATATATTATCCGTTTTTGAAATAACAATAATAAAACTGCTTCTAATTGATAAAAAAGTGTACATTTGTGGCACTTAAATTTATAGGGAACTAAGAAGCTGTTTTAATTTATTTCAGATAGATTTATATAGCTTTCTTTTTAATATTGATTTTTATGTTTTGAGACTCTTTTCGGCATCTTTTTCATAAATAGTCTCAAATCTATTCCGAAATAAATTAAAACAGCTTCTAATGATTAATAATTCTTTTCATAATAAATTAATTGAGCTACAAGGCAATCTTTATAATTTTGCTTTGAGGCTAACATGTAACAAAGAAGATGCCAGTGACTTGCTTCAAGAGACATCACTTAAAGTTTTAGATAGTGAGAGCAAATATACTGAGACCGAAAACTTTAAAGGTTGGAGTTTTACAATTATGCGCAATATCTTTATTAATAATTATCGTAAAATAATTAAAGATAGAGAAGATGGAGCGTTAATTCCTATTGAATTTAAGCAAGATTGTATAATGAGCAAAGAGTCTCCTGAAAATTTGCTGAGCCTCAAAGAAATTAATAATATTATCAACGGCTTTTCAAAAGAATTGCATATTCCTATTTCAATGTATATGGCTGGTTATTCTTATCAAGAAATTGCTGATGCTCTTAATATTCCATTAGGTACTGTAAAGAGTAGAATATTCTTAATACGTAAAATACTACAAATTAAGTTGAAAGATTTTCGATAAACTTGTATCATTCATCATCTTTCATTTCTTTTTCACGCTCTTCTTGTAAACGCTCTTTTCGCTTTAGGCTTAGGCGTAGCAATAAAATGGCTAAAAGTGTAGCTCCTATTATTCCAAAATAATAGAGATAATTACCTCTTTTAAACTCTTCAAATCCAATATAAGACATTATTGCCAAGTATATAAGCAACAGTATTGGTAGATATGTAGATTTTTTATATCTTCTTTTCATATTCTATTCTTCAATTAAAATGTAAGGTGAATTTTTTGGGTTAAATCTTTTAGAGATTAACTCATCATATATTTTAAGACAAGCCCACGCATCGATTGCAGCATAATTCATTTGCGCAATTGTGAGTGATTGTGCTTCCCAATTTGATAAGCGTTGTCCTTTTGAAATTTTGCCTTTAAAAATTATCCCATATATTTTTTGTAAACTTTTATCGGCTATATTATAATCCTTTACAAAGTTTTGTAATTCTATGAATTTATTAGGTGTAAATTCAGTGATTTTATGTAACATTCGCATGTCATCTTGAAGAGAAAGTCCTATTTTAATAATATTTTCATCTTCAAGAAAGCTCTTAATCTCATCATTAAGCCCTACTTTATTTATTCTAAATAAGAAGCATTCGGTGCGAGTTGATACCTGCATTAGTGCTACATAGTGTATTACACCCTTTTTGAATGCTGGTCGAGTCTCGGTATCAATTCCAACAATACCCGATTCCTTTATTTTTGCAATCGCTGCAGAAATAGTATTTTGGTTATCAATTATAGTAATTTCTCCTGGAAATAATACTTGTGGCAATTCTGATAATTGTTCTTTATTTATAGATAATTTCAACATTTATTATAATGTTTTGAGTGATGGCATTAGTAGGAATTTTGCATTCTTATAATGCTGTTGTACGTAATTCTTTATGTAATTGACTGTGTCATTACATATAATATTATCTTCGTCGAAAAAAGCATTGTAAATGACATATTCAACATTTATTTTTCTTTTTTCAAGCAGATACAAGGATAATAGCGTGTGATTTATTGATCCTAACGTTCCATTAGTTACAAGAGCTACTGAGTATTGTTTATCGGTAATGTAATCAATGGTTAGATAGTCATCTTTAATAGGGACCATAAGCCCGCCAGCTCCTTCGAGCAATACTACATTATACTTTGCTAATAAACGATTTGTGGCATTTTCTATTATTTCAAGATTAATATCTTTTTTATCTATTTTGGCGGCTAAGTGAGGCGACGCAGGATAAGAAAAAATCATAGGAGCTGTAAGGTGATTTTTATCATCATCACAATATTCCATACCCATTATTTTACGATGCACATCAATGTCTTCAGAAAATTCATCATTACCAGTTTGAATCATTTTCTGTGTTATAACACTTTTCCCTTCTGCCAAAAGTATATTTGCCAGCCAGCCAGTTGCATAACTTTTTCCTACATTTGTGCCAATTCCTGTTACAAAAATTAATTTATTCATTATAATTATTTTTTACGGGCGATTATGTAAATAGGGTTGTAGGTAAGAGGATACTTATCTTCGATATTTTTATAATTCGCTGTAAATTCTTTTAATTGTGATTTATTCCATTTTGATGCTTCTGTGATTGAATTTACCCCAGTTGCCCTAATATGCCTTAATACATCAATAGGTGTATCAAATTTTAATGTCATTATTTCCTCTTCAAGGAGAATTATTTCAAATTTTTCAGATAACAATTCTCGTAAGATACATGTGTCGAGGTATTTTAGTGAAAGCCCTGTTATATTGCTTATTTCAGTCATATTTTCATGCCCAAAAGTAGAAAATACGATTAATCCATCATCATTGAGTAGAGAATGAATTTTATCAAAAAATTTAGGTATATTCTCAAACCATTGAATAGCCGATGCCGAAACTATGTAATCGAACGTTGCATTATCGTTACCGAAATCTACAATTTCGGCATCTCCTTGTATAAATTTATAATTTGTTAATCCTTTTAGATACGTAGCTGGAATATTGCATAAATCATTAAGAATCAACATTTCGGGGCTTAGGGATTGTGCATATAAGTTTGTCAAAAAACCTGTTCCACAACCGACTTCAAGGACTTTTGAGCCAGTCTTATAATCTATTTTCCTCCAAGCATCGTGTAAATGTTGAGATATATGATGTTGGCATACTGCCATGCTATCATATTCTGGCAATTTCTTTGTAAATCGTCGCTTTAAGAGTGATTTATTGATGATATTTTCGTTGATTATATTTGCGATGTCATTAGGCAAATGACCTCCATCTACTTCAATTATATTATCACAGTAGCCCTTCCACGCTTCAATTTGATTATCTATTGGGAAAATTAAATCATTGTGACTAACTATTACTTTATCCCATTTTATAATATCATATATTTTGGCTTTAGCCGATTCTTGTACACTCAATAGCTCACTGCGTAAAGAACTTATATCACGCTCAGGTTTCGAGGCAATAAATTGCCGGTATTTAGCTGAAGAAGGACACATGCGCCTATAAAACTTCAGTAATGTTTCCTCAGATAATGAATTAAGAGTGCCACTAAAGATATTATTAGGAATACCTTTATTATCGTCAATTGGCGTAAGGGTGCCATTTATTGCCATTTTAAAGCATATAGGTAAATCTCTGTGGTCGCTTATGAATCGAGATGCACTATATACACCAAATGACCATGCAAATATATATATATTAGAATAGCTTGCTAAGGAACTTACATTAAAATCAAAATCATTATAATCCCATACTATTAAAAGGTCTTGACTTATAATAATATCGTTAAATGGAGCTGGCGACATTCCCCAACCAGCAAATAATATTATGACGGAATTTGATCCATTGTTTATAATAAATTCCTGTTTCATAATATATTTGTCACGTCTTTAATGAGTTTATCTATTTCACTATTTAATATTGAGGCATTAAGACTAAATCTAATTCGTTCAGTCCCCTTTGGAACGGTGGGAGTGCGTATTGGAAGAGCTTGATAACCTTTAATCTTGAGTTGCTCTGATAAAAATAGTGTTTTCTTACTATCACCGATAACTAATGGAACTATTTGAGACGTACTCTCTATTCCATTATTTAATGGGTTTATAAATTCATATAGTTTTGAACTAATTTCAGCTAAATGTATGCGCTCGGTGTCCATCGTAATTATTTTTTCTATTATGAACTTTGTCCAAGCACAAGATATTGGAGGTAGGGCAGTAGAGAAAATAAAACTTCGTGCGCTATTTATAAGATATTGTTTAATGATGTTATTTGTTACGACAAATGCACCCATTGATGCAGCTGCTTTGCCAAAAGTGCCAACAATAATGTCAATATCATTAATTAATCCCATCTCTTCGGCAAGACCAAGTCCACGATTCCCATATACTCCAAATCCATGAGCTTCGTCAATATATAGCATTGTGTTATTGAATAGATGTTTTATATCAACCAAGCTTTGAAGATTGCTCTTATCGCCATCCATGCTGAATATTGATTCACTGATTATTAAAACATTATCATATTTTGTAGCTTCCTTTTCAAGAATCGATTGTAAATGATCATAATCATTGTGACGAAATCTAATAAATGTTGCTCGTGATAAGATGATGCCATCAATTATGCTTGCATGCACCAATTTATCGGCAACAATAAGGGTGTGTTTGTCACACAGTGCCGAAATAATTCCAGTATTAGCATGATATCCACTATTAAAAATAAGGACATCACGAGCATATAGATTACTTAGCATTTTTTCTAACGCAAAGTAATCATGTTGATGCTTTGTGAGCAACCTTGATGCCGACGAACTCATTGCAATATCGGTTATTGGATATTTTGAATAGAACTCATCAACATATATTGCGTTTGACGCTATTCCAAGATAATCGTTTGAGGATAAATCAATAATAGAGTTACTTGTATCGGGTGATTTTATTTCTCTAAAATTACCATCATCTTTAAGCTCCTGCAATCTTATTTCATAGTTATTATACACAGCGCTTAACAATATCTAATAATTTAGTTATAAGTTCTAATAGTTCATTGTCGCTAATAATATATGGTGGCATTATATAGACTAACTTGCCAAATGGGCGAACCCATATTCCTTTTTCAACACATTCTTTTTGAAATAAACCTAAGTCAATAGGTTGTTTCATCTCAATTACACCAATTGCACCAAGAATGCGCACTTCCTCAACATTAGGAAAGTCACAAGCAACGTTCATTTTCTCTTTCATCACTTGTTCTATATGTTTTACCTTATGCTGCCAGTTACTACTGCGAAGTAGCTTTATTGAGGCACAAGCTATTGCACAAGCGAGAGGGTTTCCCATGAATGTTGGCCCGTGCATCAACACACCCGCTTCTCCTTTTGAGATTGTGTCGGCAACATCTTTAGTGGTTACAACTGCGCTCATTGTCAAATATCCACCTGTCAAGCCTTTACCTATGCACATTATGTCGGGTTCAACGCCTGCATATTCCCATGCAAATAACTTACCCGTACGACCAAATCCTGTTGCAATTTCGTCGAATATTAGATATATATCATATTTATTACAAAGTCTTCGAGCTTCTTTTAAATAATTTTGATGATAAAATCTCATTCCTCCAGCACCTTGAACTATTGGTTCAAGAATAAGTCCAGCAATTTCATCATGATGCTCTACTATAATTTTCTCAAGACTGTCAATACATGTTTTATCCCATGAGTCATAAAATCCACAAGACGGAGCTTCAGCAAAATAGCGTATTGCCAGAGCTGAGCCAAAGAGGCTGTGCATTCCAGTGACAGGGTCACACACCGACATTGCATTCCATGTATCGCCATGATATCCCGAACGGATTGTTACGAAATTATTTTTTTTAGGATTCCTATATTTGCTCAAACTTGCTTGGATAGCCATTTTCATAGCTACCTCGACTGCTACCGAACCCGAATCGGCATAGAATATATTATTCATGCTTGGTGGTAGTATTTCTAATAATAACTTACCAAGTTCTATTGCAGGAGCATGAGTAAATCCACCAAACATTACGTGCGACATCTTTTCAATTTGGTCTTTTGCCGCTTGATTAAGGACAGGATTATTATAACCATGAATGGTAGCCCACCATGATGACATTCCGTCGATTAGCTCTGTGCCGTCTTCCAATGTGATAATAACGCCATTTGCACGTGCTACTGTGTATGTTGGGAGAGGGTCGATTGTAGATGTATAAGGATGCCATAAATGCATTCTATCAAAATCATCATACATATTGAATAGTAATTTTTAGATTTTCTGTGCAAATATAGAGATTATTATCCTTATACTTTTATATAACATGAAATAATAACGCTATATTTGCAGAAACAAAGTAATAAATATATTAAATACTTTCGGCTCTTAGCATAACTATGTATTTTTATCGTAGCACTATATATATTGTAGCATTAATATTTATGTCTTTTCTCTCTGGATGCTTTACTGGAGTTGAGAATACTAAGAAAATATCTGAAAAAGATGTAAATAAATTGGCACCTGGCAAAGTTTCTAAAGAACAAAGTTATATCGACTCTGTGGTTCCTTCCACCTTGACTAAGTGGGAGAAAGGTGAAGAATTTTATGTTACCGATAACCAAGCAAAACTTATTTTTCTACCTTCAGTAAAATATAATTTAGATACAATCTCTTTTCAGGGTCGTATATTAAAATATAAAGGTTATATTGAAAGAAACATATTAGGTGACGAAAGCACTGTTAATCTTATGTTTACCGATAAAAATAATAATGAATATAGCCACGCAACAAATAAAACTTTTACTGAACTTAATGATGCTGATAAAGGTGTCGTGATTCCATTTATGATAAGCCTTAATTTAGTTGCTAAAGCGCAAACGCTTCTTAAAGGTAAAGATTTATATATTAAAACAGCGCTATGGTATGATGCCGACGATGAGCTTATTAATGGAACAAAATTTGTAAAAGTTCATGTTATAGATGTCTTTCCCGGCAATAAGACGTTTCCGCTAAAAATAGAATTTGAATATAACGATGCAAAAGCATTTGCCTTTGTTTCTACTCCTAATTCTCCTATTGTAAATCGTACATTTGAGAGCTTGTTTTCATTTCAAGATATAAGAAATCAATATCCTACAATTACCGATGAAAACTGGGAGCGCATTACGAAAAGTTTGATTGCCTTAGAAATGACAAAAGAAGAATGTAGACTTGCATTAGGTGCTCCTAAAAAAATCGATCAACGTCCTACTTATGAAGGATTAAGGGAAGCGTGGAGCTATGAGAATGGGATATATCTTGTTTTTGAAGATGGAATATTAAGGAGCTATCGTAAATAAAAAATAAATTTGTGATGAACTATATAGAAAATTTTTCTTTGGATAATTGTACAACATTCCATTTACCTGTTAAATGTGACTATTTTATTGAATATGAAACTGTTGAAGAATTACTTGAAATACTAAAAAGTGATATATACAATTGCAATAAGTCATTCCATATTGGAGGGGGGAGTAACCTTGTTTTCACAAATGATTATCATGGTGTAATAATTCATTCTAAGATAAATTATATTGACAAAATAGCTGAGAACGAAGATTCTATATCACTAAAAGTGGGCGCAGGTGTAGATTGGGATAAATTTGTGCTATATTGTGTCGAAAATGATTATTATGGTGTTGAAAATCTATCATATATACCAGGAGAGGTGGGTGCGAGTGCTGTCCAAAATATAGGAAGTTATGGTGCCGAAGTAAAAGATGTCATTGAAAAAGTATATTGTATTGAAAAGAGCAATGGTAACCAACGCATTTTTATTAATGGAGAGTGTAATTATGATTACCGAGATAGTATATTTAAGAATGAATTAAAAGATAGGTATATTGTCGTTGCTGTTGGTTTTAAATTGTCGAAACAACGCCAATTCTGCTTAGAATATGGGCCATTGAAGCAACTTACGGAAGACACCACCAGCATGCTAACTTTAAGTAAAGTACGCCAGACAATAATCGATGTGAGGAAGAGCAAACTTCCCGACCCAAATGTACTTGGCAGTGCAGGTAGTTTCTTTAAAAATCCCATAATACTCAAAAACCAATTTTTAAAATTACAAGAGAATTATCCTAATATTCCACACTATATTATCACAGAAGATACCATAAAAGTGCCTGCAGGCTGGCTAATAGAAAACACAGGGCTGAAGGGATTTTCGATAGGTGGCGCGAGAGTATATGAGAAGCAGTGTCTTGTAATTGTGAATAGTGGTAATGCTAAATCTCAAGATGTGATTGATTTATATACAACAATTATAAGTAGAGTAAAAGAGAAATTTAGTATAGAGCTTTCTCCAGAAGCCAATATTATATAGTAATTTATCGTATGGAAATAGAATTTTTAGGTACAGGTACTTCTACGGGAATTCCACAAATTGGGTGTGATTGTAAGGTGTGTCATTCTATTGATAATAAAGACAAACGACTTAGAACATCTGCTATATTTCGAAAAGATGGCGTAGATATATTAATTGACTGTGGACCCGATTTTAGAACGCAAATTCTTAGAGCTTCTTCGCGAAAAATAGATGCCCTTCTTGTCACACATAGTCATTATGACCATGTTGGAGGAATAGATGACCTACGCCCATATTGTGATAATAATCCATTCTCGATATATTGTCAAAAGAATGTTATTGAAGACCTTATGGCAAGAATACCTTATTGCTTTAAGGAGCATCCTTATCCAGGAGTGCCGTCATTTAATCTTATTGAAATCAATGATAATATCCCGTTTTTCGTAAAAAATGTAAGAATAGAGCCTATCCAAGTTATGCACTTTAAGTTGCCTATTGTGGGATATAAAATAGATAATGTTGCTTACATTACCGATGCAAAGAGCATCAATAAAGATGTAATAGAGCGTTTAAAAGATATTCCATATTTGATTATTAATGCGCTTCGCATTGCTCCGCACATATCACACATGTCTCTCAGTGAAACGCTTAGCATAATAAGCCAAATAAATCCTAAGAAGGCCTATCTGATACATGTGAGTCATGATATGGGATTTCAAAAAGAAATATCTATAACTCTTCCATCTAATGTTGAGTTTGCTTATGATGGCTTGATTCTTAAAGTGTGATATTATTATATCAAATTTAAACTAATTTTAATTTTGTACGTTCAAAGAATATGACTATTTTCTCATATTTTTTGAGTATTTTTGTGCCGTTAAATAAATGTGGATACACAAAAAAATAATTGATGAAACGTATAAGGAATTTTTGCATCATAGCACATATAGATCATGGTAAGAGTACATTAGCTGATCGACTTCTTGAGTATACTAAGACTATAACAGAGAAGGAACAACAGGCACAAGTACTTGACAACATGGATCTTGAGCGAGAACGTGGCATCACGATAAAGAGTCATGCAATTCAGATGCAGTATATCCACGAGGGAGATGAATATTCTCTCAATCTAATTGATACCCCAGGACATGTTGACTTTTCTTATGAAGTCTCACGCTCAATAGCAGCTTGTGAAGGGGCTTTACTTATTGTTGACGCAGCGCAGGGCATTCAAGCACAGACGATATCCAACCTTTATATGGCAATTGAGAATGACCTTGAAATCATTCCTGTCGTCAATAAAATAGATCTTGATAGTGCAAAGCCCGATGAAATAGAAGATCAAATAATTGAGCTACTGGGTTGCAAGCGTGAAGAGATTATACGCGCAAGTGGCAAGACTGGTGTAGGTATTCCTGAAATTCTTGAAGCAATAGTGAAGAGGGTTCCAGAGCCTAAAGGTGATCCAAATGCTCCTCTTCAAGCACTTATTTTTGACTCGGTTTTCAATCCATTTCGTGGTATTATAGCATATTTTAAAATTGTAAATGGCACACTTCGCACAGGAGATGATGTCAAATTTGTAAATACAGATAAAGAATATAATGCCGATGAAATAGGAATATTAAAATTGGCACCATCTCCACGAAAAGAGATGTTGGCGGGGAATGTTGGTTATATAATTTCGGGTATCAAAACTTCTAAAGAGGTAAAAGTAGGTGATACCATAACTCATGTAAAGAATCCATGTGATTGTGCAATTGATGGATTTGAAGAAGTGAAACCTATGGTATTTGCTGGTGTTTATCCAATAGAAACGGAAGAATTTGAAAATTTGCGTTCCTCTCTTGAAAAGTTACAGCTTAATGATGCTTCGCTTACATTTCAGCCAGAATCATCTGTGGCTTTAGGATTTGGTTTCCGTTGTGGCTTCTTGGGATTGCTCCACATGGAAATAATACAAGAGCGACTTGGACGAGAATTTGATATGGATGTTATCACTACTGTACCTAATGTTTCGTACAAAATTTTTGATAGAAAAGGTACAATGACAGAAGTCCATAATCCATCGGGATTGCCCGATCCAACACTTATTGATCATATTGAAGAGCCATATATCAGAGCATCTATTATCACTGCAGCTGATTATATTGGACCAATTATGACACTTTGTCTTACAAAACGAGGTGAACTTATTAAACAAGAATATATTTCTGGAAATAGGATAGAACTAACATTTGATATGCCTCTTGGTGAAATAGTAATTGACTTTTACGATAAGCTAAAGAGTATATCAAAAGGATATGCTTCATTTGACTATCATATTCATGATTTTAGAGAATCAAAATTGGCTAAATTGGATATTCTTCTTAATGGAGAATCGGTTGATGCTCTAAGCACATTGACTCATGTTGATAATGCAGTGTCGTTTGGCCGTAGAATGTGTGAAAAGCTAAAAGAGCTTATTCCTCGACAACAATTTGATATTGCAATTCAAGCAGCTATTGGTGCTAAGATTGTAGCGAGAGAAACTATTAAGGCGGTTCGTAAAGATGTTACGGCTAAATGCTATGGAGGAGATATAAGTCGTAAAAGAAAGCTACTTGAGAAGCAAAAACAAGGCAAGAAAAGAATGAAACAAATAGGTTCTGTTGAAGTCCCACAAAAAGCATTCCTTGCAGTGCTTAAACTTGATTAACTTATAACTCTAAGACTTGTGAAAGCCATATATTAATCAACTAAAATGTTTTTAGTTGGTTGTTACAGTACTATTGTAATTTGACGATAGTATAAATTAATAAAACGATAAAGAGTATGTCAAACATTTTATTTACAGCAAAAAGGACACTCAAAAATTACGCCAGTGGTGGTAATATATTAATTATTGCCACATTATTAGCGTTAGTAATTGCTAATATCCCGGCAATCAATCATTACTATTTCGATTTCTGGTCATTGCCTATGTCATTGCAAATAGGAGATTTTAATCTATTTAGTCACAATGGACATGCTATGACTGTGATGCAATTCATCAATGATGCATTAATGGCAGTATTCTTTTTTACAATAGGTCTTGAAATAAAACGCGAAGTCCTTGTGGGTGAATTATCATCATTCAAGCAAGCATTACTCCCCATAGTAGCTGCAATAGGTGGCATGGTTCTACCTGTTGGTATTTTCATGTTTCTTGGTAGAGGTAGTGACTTCCTTGGTGGTGCTGCAATACCAATGGCCACTGATATTGCATTTTCGCTTGGAGTTCTTGCAATGCTTGGCTCAAGAGTACCCACATCGCTAAAAATGTTTCTAACTACACTTGCTGTTGTTGATGATATTGGAGGTATTTTAGTGATTGCAATATTTTATTCATCGGGAATTGAATATATGCTTTTAATTGTTGCGCTTTTTATATTAGGACTTCTATTTCTTGGTTCAAAATTCCAAATTCAGAGTAAAATATTTTATTTTGCACTTGGTGGGGTTGTGTGGTTCTTATTCCTAAATTCAGGTATTCACCCAACTATTGCTGGTGTACTTATTGCATTTTGCATACCTGCAACTCCAGTATTCCCTCCTAAAAAATATATTGTAACAATTCGAGAACGTATTGCTAATTTCCCAATAGGTAATGATGAAAGTCTTGAACAAAAATCTATTCTCAAAAAAGACCAACTTAACTGGCTAAAAGAAATAGAATCGGCATCAGATAAGATGATTTCACCTCTTCAAGAATTGGAAGACTCATTGCACCCTGTGGTAAATTACTTTATAATTCCACTGTTTGCTTTTGCTAATGCAGGTATCTTCTTTGGTGATATGAGTGCTTCATCGTTGTTTGAAGGTGTTAGTATTTCGATTATTGCAGGCCTATTAATTGGTAAATTCTTTGGAATATTTATTTTCTCTTGGGCAATAATAAAGATGAAACTTGTGAACATGCCCGATCATAGTAATTGGAAAATGCTTGCTGCTGTATCGATGCTTGGAGGTATTGGATTTACAGTGTCACTGTTTATTGCCAACTTGTCGTTTGGCTCAATGGGAGTTCATGGCGCAGAATTGTTGAATAGCGCTAAACTTGGTATAATTGTAGGTTCGTTATTAGCTGGTGTGCTTGGATACATATTTTTATCGAAGGTGCTTCCAAAGCATGGTACGATAGTAGAATAATAAAAAATAAAATAGTTCATATAATTATGGCGCATCCAGCAAGGTGCGCCATAATTATATGAACGAATTAGGGTAGTGGTGGTTGGTGGGGGTACGCACAGTACGCAGTGTACGCACCCTTTTTGCATTTAGCTGATTTGGTGTGTGTTACAAAGATAGTGGCTGGGGATAGTGGATTAAGGGCGAAAAAAAGATGATGCTTTAGTTGTGAGTT
>JAVWYO010000023.1:0-27706 GCA_036661515.1 Muribaculaceae bacterium
CTTCATAATTTCAATTAATAGGCACAATTTATTTTGCAAATCTGCTTATAAATATTACCTTTGCAAAGATTTTGGAGGCAGGAACCTGTCATCACAATAAACAAGGCAGGTCCGGTAGCTCAGTTGGATAGAGCAACAGCCTTCTAAGCTGTGGGTCGCGCGTTCGAATCGCGCCCGGATCACGAAGGATACTTTTCAGTATCCTTTTTTCATACCCAATATCCCCAATATAAAACGAAAGATACTGACGGGGAGTAGCGGATATTTCTGAGTATAAATAGGACGAGCGAGGGGTTAACCTCGCTCGATACTTTTGTGGTGCGCATGAAGGGACTCGAACCCCCACGTCTCACGACACTAGATCCTAAGTCTAGCGCGGCTACCAATTACGCCACATGCGCAAAAGCGATGCAAAGATAGTAAATTTTGCATCGCTTTTGCAAGTTTTTAAACCTCTTTTTAATAAATATTTATTATATGTTTGATATTCTGATATTTATATTTACTATCGTAGAATAATAGATGTGTTGTTACATAAAATTGAAGTATAATTTATATATTTGAAAAATAAAAAAACTATTATGAAATTATCTTATATCGCAATAGCTATTGTAACTGTGTCTCTCGTTGGTTGCAAAGCGAATAAAACGGCAACTATTATTGGCGGAGATTCTGACAGACACGGCTGTATAGGGTCGGCAGGCTATCAATGGTCGGAAGTAAAGCAGGACTGCATACGCATCTTTGAATCGGGAACTCAACTAACCTCAATTAACGACAAACTATCTTCGTTTGCTGCATATATCATTTTTTCAAACGATTCCACAAAAGTAGAAGCATTTATTCCAGATATTAAAGAAAGTCGTATCCTTCGTAAACAAGGAGAAGCTGGCTATTGGAGTGAAAATCCGAAATTTAGTGGAGCCTATAAACTCACACACGAAGATGGCGTGTGGACACTCTCTGAAGGCAACACACCAATATATATATCAAAAAAATAAGCTCTTATTATTGAGTATTTATCATTTCTTGGAGAACGGTGAATGCTTTTTCAAGAATTGTATCTTTTCCTTTGCTCATGTCTTCAATAGTCATGTCTACTTTGCAACCAGGAGATGGAGCGACACCAAATTCTGTTATCTCGCCTGATGGATCTGTTATTGAGCATGCTGAGAAGCGAATAGTCCACCCATTTGGCAATTCTGAAGTAAAGGGTAATCCACTACCTCCGCCTGTGTTATCGCCAACGATACGCACATTGGGTAACGATTTCATTATTGATACAAAATTATTTGTTGCACTAAACGATAAACGATTTGTAAGTATTACAACTGGTTTGTTGTATTTTATTCGACTCTTATCGGCTGGCTTAAAAGAATAATCATATGGCTTTGAAAATTCATTATGTCCTGGTCCTGTCTTATGAGAAACAGCACCAGCATAAACTGGCTTATCAATAAAACGTCCAACAAGTGTCTCTACATTTGTCAAAAAGCCTCCTCCGTTATCTCTTACATCTATTATGAGACCATCACTCGTTGCAAACGATGCAAGTATATAATCAAGATTACCCTCGCCTATGGTATTACCAAAATCACCATAATACATATAAGCATAATTATTAGTCATAATTTGGTACATTATGCCAGAGGTCGAATTATAAGTAAAGTTTAAATAATTTTGTTGAATGATACGCCTATCATAATTTTGCGGATATTGCGACCAGAATTTATAATATGATGTCGCCCAAGCCGAAGATAAATTAGTGTGTCCATCTTTCAATTCATTGAGCATCGTAGCACACACGTCGAAGAGTTCTTGACGAGTCATTTTCGCGAACACTTTAGCACGATACTTTGTGCGAACTTCCTGCCATTCGATATCCTTATATTTAAAGAAGCAATAATGCTCATCAAGTATCGACCAAAGTGCATCAAAATTGCCATAAGGATTATTTGCATATTCTTCTTGCTCATGACAAGAAGGCAAACCTATAAGTGCAACAAAAGTCACAATAATTAAATAATATATTTTACGTATTTTCATTGTCTTAATATAATGTAGATATTACTCTTGCATCACTATCTATTTTCTTTGTTGGGCTAATATTCATCCATTCGCCACTCACTCCTATCACAGCACAATTAGTAAATATCTGTGTATTAATATTATTAATCCAGCTACTTTCTATCGTCCCTCTATAACCTATCCTTAGAGATGTTGCTCCAAAGTGAAGATCGGCAGTGAGCAGGTTAGTCATATCAAATCGATTCCCCCACCAACCGAAATGTACAATATTATCAAGATTTCCAAGATATATTTCATAAAATGCTTCACCATATCCTGGCGAGAAAAATGCGCCAAGCACGGGGATAGTTGGCTGATAACGCAATGTTATGGGAAGTCGCCCAAGTTTTAGATTATATACAGCCATTGCCGTAAGATTAACACTAAAACGAATTTTTGCTGATACTGGATTATTCGAATTATATTGATTATATATCACACCTCCATTAAAGCACGTGCTACCTCCAGCATATATTTTCAAGCCTGAAATTATATTCCATTTGTGCATCATACCCCATTCAAAATCTATCATTGCTGAGTGCATGGTACGATTTTTTACTATATTCTTAACGTTGCCATAACTCACACCAAAGCTCATCTGCATTGCCCATTGTTGTGGGTTAAATTTCATTGCTTGCAGGCGTTCATATCCAAGTCTTAAGTTTACTCCTTTATATCTTATCGGAGTAAGGTAAGTATCAAGTATTGAATTACCACCAATATTTACCATATATGACGAATTGATTGGTCGCAATGGCTTTGGAATAGAGTCACTGGCTATGGAGCACAAATTTATTGTTAATATGAAGGCACAAATAACAATGATTCTTCGCAATGAGAGGCTTTTAATATATATCTTCATCATTCGAGTTCTTCTTCTTCAAATAATTTTTTTTGTCCTATTAGTTCATCAAATATATCACTCTGGCTAATAGGTCCTTCTTCAGCGACAACATTTTCATCGGCTTCATTGACTTGCTCAATTTCAGTTGCACATGTTATTATAGGTTCAATCTCTGTAATTGTATCTATTACAAAATTTGATATTCTCTTCCCTTTTGCCTTAAAACTCTTTACAGCAATAAAATCATCTACATCAATAATTAATGAATCGCGAAACGAATCGCCAGCACCAAATGTCACCTCAAAACGTGGATGATGCACATCACTAAGGGCGATAAGTGTAGAATTGGGATTTCCTCCAATGAAACTCTGGCGTTTGTTTGAAGGTTCAAACTGGAAACGTTTAATATAAGGATAACCCTGATCGGCATCATTTAACGCAGCCGTCCATGCCCTACCCTCATGATATTTTTCTATACGCAATATATTATCTTCATAATGATTACCTGCATCAAAAGATGTGGTATAAAAATCGCCATTTTTTAGAATTACAAGAACAAGATCGTTACCATTAAATTCGCCAAGAGGATTACCTCGTCCATCATAATTAAGGCGGAGCACATCAGGGTCAAACCACACTTCGCGTCCACCAAGAGTAGATGCGCCTCGCTCTTTAAGTGAGATGCGATGCACTTCATTCTTGGTCACCATGTTTCCCATCGATTGTTTCCCTTTTATTGCGAGCTCGGCAAGATCTATGTCAAATTGAAGTGTTTTTAACCGCAATTTTGGCTTAAGAGTAATTCTAAGCACCTCCGCTTCACCATTAGGATTAGCCGAAAACCACATAATCTTTGAACCAGCAATCCCCTGCGTGAGGTCATATTCTTTATCTCTTGTAATTCCTGTAACAGCAAAACGCTTCATATAAATTATTCCACCTTTACCATTCATGTAAAGTACATTATATATGGTACGCGAATCGTTTCGCTTAAACACATTAATATATTGAATATTCTTGCCAACATATATTTTCTCGGAAACTTTTATTACCCTATATTTTCCATCTTTAAAGAAAATAATAATATCATCTATATCAGAGCAATTGCACACGAGTTCATCTTTCTTTAATCCTGTACCTATAAATCCCTCTTCACGATTAATATATAGCTTCTCATTTGCCTCAGCAACGGTTGCTGCTTCAATTGTATCAAAGCCACGTATCACAGTGTGTCGAGGATGCGATGCACCATATTTCTCCTTCAATCCGCTATACCAATTAATTGCAAATTGCACAATGTTATTGAGCTTATTGTCTATTGTTGCTATACGTTCATTGAGGTTTGCAATATAATTTTCCGATTTTTCGCTATTAAATTTAAGAATACGCCCCATCTTTATTTCCATAAGGCGAAGAATATCATCAGAAGTAATTTCTCGTACAAACGATGGCTTAAATGGGTCGAGACGCTTATCAATATGAGCAACAGCTTGTTCCATCGTTTCGCTTTGCTCAAATTCTTTATCCTTATATATTCTTTCTTCGATAAATATTTTCTCTAATGACGCAAAATGTAGCGATTCTTGTGTTTCACTTTTCTGTATTTCAAGTTCTTGCCTAAGCATATCTTTTGTGCTATCAACACTAAAGCGCAACACATCACTAACCTTTAGAAAATGTGGCTTATTATCATATATCACACAACAATTAGGCGATATGCTAACTTCACAATCCGAAAAAGCATAAAGAGCATCTATGGCTCTATCAGAAGATGTACCAGGAATAAGATGAACTATAATTTGAGCACTATCCGACGTATTATCATCTACTTTGCGTATCTTTATCTTACCCTTTTCTTGCGCTTTAAGTATGCTTTCAATAAGCACACCCGTAGTTTTACCATATGGTAAATCAGAAACTACTAACGTCTTATTATCTTTTTTATCAATTTTTGCTCGTACTTTAACAGCACCTCCACGCTCACCATCATTATATCTACTCACATCAACATATCCACCCGTTAAGAAATCGGGGTATAGCTGAAACGGTTCACCTTTAAGATACGCTATTGCAGCATCGATTATTTCATTAAAGTTATGAGGCAATATTTTTGATGAAAGTCCTACCGCAATACCTTCAACACCTTGTGCAAGAAGCAATGGATATTTTGAGGGTAACGTTACGGGTTCATTCTTACGTCCATCATAAGATAGTGTCCAATTAGTGATTTTGGGATTAAACATAGTTTCAAGAGCAAACTCTGAAAGACGAGCTTCTATATAACGAGGAGCAGCCGCACTGTCGCCAGTGAGTATATTACCCCAGTTACCCTGCGTCTCCACTAACAAATCTTTTTGCCCAAGTTGAACAAGTGCATCACCAATCGAGGCATCGCCATGTGGGTGATATTGCATCGTGTTTCCAACAATGTTTGCAACTTTATTGAAACGCCCATCATCAAGTTCTTTCATCGAATGAAGAATACGACGCTGCACAGGCTTCAATCCATCTTGAATATGAGGCACTGCTCGCTCAAGAATAACGTAAGACGCATAATCGAGAAACCAACTTTGGTACATACCCGAGAGCTGGCTCTTTTTATCCTTCGGAACATGATAATTAGAATGAGCTTCACCTCCTACACCTTCTGAGGTCTCTTTTACTAAGTCCTCCTCTTCTAATTCTTCAGGTTCATCATTAATTTCTTTCATCTCACCCATTTATATGTTTCGCTTTTTCAAATCATTAAAGACTAATGTCATCATCTTGAAGCGTTATATTGTTATATATTAATATTAAAATACTTAATGCCTTTACAAAAATACAAATTAAATCGAAAAAAATAGCTTACTTTGCACCTTAATAATAAATTCATGGCTAAGGAGTGCTTTTTGCACATCATTAATTGAATTTTACCAACAGATTTATTAGAATAAAAAATACATATATCAGAATTTGATATGGCACAACAAGAAGAACAATTCAAAAAAATCGTTTCTCACGCTAAGGAATACGGATTTGTATTCCAATCAAGCGAAATTTATGATGGATTAGCTGCCGTTTACGATTACGGACAAATGGGCGTTGAGTTAAAGAACAATATTAAACGTTATTGGTGGGAAAGCATGACATTGCTTCACGAAAACATCGTGGGCATTGACTCTTCTATTTTTATGCACCCCACTATATGGAAAGCATCAGGACACGTTGATGCTTTTAACGATCCTTTAATTGACAATCGCGACTCTAAGAAACGCTATCGTGCCGATGTTCTCATTGAAGAAGAAATTGCTAAACTTGAAGATAAAATTGAAAAAGAAGTTGCTAAGGCTGCAAAGCGTTTTGGTGATAGCTTTGATGAAACTCTTTATCGACAAACTAATCCTCGCATTGTAGAAATCGCTGAAAAACGCGAAGCTCTTCACACACGCTACTCTGTGGCAATGAATGACAGCAATCTTGATGAATTGCGTCAAATTATAATAGACAACGAAATTGTGTGTCCTATTTCTGGAACTCGCAATTGGACTGACGTGCGCCAATTCAATCTCATGTTTAAGACCGAGATGGGAAGTACTTCCGATGGTGCTATGACTATATATTTACGTCCCGAAACAGCTCAAGGAATTTTCGTGAATTTCTTAAATGTTCAGAAGACTGGTCGTATGCGTCTTCCTTTTGGTATCGCTCAAATTGGTAAAGCATTTAGAAATGAAATAGTTGCGCGCCAATTCATTTTCCGCATGCGCGAATTTGAACAAATGGAAATGCAATTTTTTGTTAGACCTGGTGATGAACTTTCATGGTTTGCTAAATGGAAAGAAACACGATTAAAATGGCATAAAGCACTCGGTCTTGGCGACGATAAATATCGTTATCACGATCACGAAAAACTCGCACACTATGCAAATGCTGCTACCGATATAGAATTTAAAATGCCTTTCGGTTTTAAAGAAGTTGAAGGTATTCATTCCCGTACCGATTTTGACCTAAGTAGTCATGAAAAATTCTCAGGAAAGAAACTTCAATATTTCGATCCCGAATTAAATAAATCTTACACACCCTACGTGGTTGAAACATCTATCGGCGTTGACCGCATGTTTTTATCTGTCCTTTGTTCATCTTTTGAAGAACAAGAACTTGAAGGCGGTGAAACACGCACAGTACTTCATCTACCTGCCCCACTTGCTCCTATCAAAGCTGCAATCATGCCATTAGTGCGTAAAGATGGACTACCTGAAAAGGCTCGCGAGATAATGAACTCTTTAAAATTTGATTTCGCTTGTCAATACGACGAAAAAGATTCTATCGGCAAACGTTATCGCCGTCAAGATGCTATCGGGACTCCCTTTTGCATCACAATCGATCATCAGACACTCGAAGATGGCACAGTGACCATTCGTCATCGTGATAGCATGGCTCAAGAACGCATTGCAATCGAATCCTTAGCAAGCATTATCGATGCTGAAGTTAGTCTAAAGAAACTATTAAAATCATTAGCATAACCCTAATAATAAAGAATGAAACGTTTTCCCCTATTACTCATCGCATTATTCCTGTTTGGCATGTTCGCTTGCAAAATGGATAATAGCAACACTTGGACAAATTATGAGACATGGCGCAATGATAATGTGAAATGGCTCGAAGCCCAAAAGCAAAAGAAGAATGCTGATGGCACAGATTATTACACAAAGCTCACGGCATCATGGGACGAACAAGCATATGTCTACATCAAATATCTAAACGACACAATGCTCACCAAGGATAATATGAAACCTTTATACACATCTACTATTGATGTGAAATATATTGGACATCGCTACGATAATGTAGCCTTCGATTCCTCTTATTTAAGCATATCGCCCGCCGACAGCATTTTCCGCACACCTCTTAATAAAGTTATTGGCGGATGGGCAATCGCGTTGCAAAGCATGCACATTGGCGACTCTTGTGAAATTGTCATTCCTTATCAACAAGCTTATGGAAATCAAATAAAAGGCAATGGCATAATAAAGCCATATTCAGTACTTAAATTTGGAATTAAGTTAGTAGGAATACCTGGATATGAAATTCCGGTAAACTAACATATCTTATATACACTTTAGCAGGCTACCGAGATCAATACTCAGTAGCCTGCTATTGCATTGTAAACAATATAGGCTGTCTCGCGACAGCCTATATTGAAAGTTTGTTTGTGTGAGTGTGTTTTCAATAAGATTTAAGCATAATACAAATTTTTATATCTATTATTTTGTCAATTCGACATTATTTTATTTTTTTTTGGCGTTTGCTCATTTTTTGTATATCTTTAATTCTTAATAATTAAACCGCATAAACAAAATGTACGTTTAATCGAAAAATAAGAAAGCGTGGGCCCGATAACTTATTTAAGAAAGATTGGCTCTGGAAAAGACCTCGGTCGTAAATAAGCAACAGCCCACGCCTTATTTCATTGCATAAGATTTGCAAAAAAAATAATCAGCGTAATTTTGTTGGCTTAAATTCTCGACCTAAAATTTTCCAGATTTCATCTTTCTGAAAATAAGCAAAACACTTTCATGTAAAAACGCATGTCTTAAAAAAAGACAATGCAAATATACAAAAACATAATTATAAAGGGCATTATTTTAAACACTCTTTTTGATTCACAGTATTTCGTAAAGCAATTTTCAAAATAGCTTCAAAATTATTTATCATCAAAGTTATTATACTTTGGCTCATATTCAACCAATTCTTCTTCAATAGGAGGTGCAGGCTTTACAAAGAATGCACTCATCTCAAATAAGGCAAATAACGGAATAAACACTATCATCAGAGTAAATGGGTCTCCAGTTGGTGTTATCACAGCCGCAAGTATTAGAAGGACAGCTATTGCATGACGACGATATTTTTTAAAGAAATCGCGATGTAACACCCCTATTGCCGACAATGCCCATGCAAGAAGTGGCAATTCAAAGATTATTCCCATCACAAATATCATCATAAGGAAGTTATCCATATAAGAATCAAGCGAAATTTGATTAGGAACCATTTCACTAACTTGATATTCAGCAAGAAATCTCAACGTTATAGGGAACACCACAAAATAGCCCACCGACACACCCAAAAAGAACATTAAATTGCCAAACAGGAATGCTCTTTTTATACCTCGTTGCTCCTTATTGTATAATGCTGGTTTTATAAACGACCACAGCATATAAATAATTATAGGAAATGAAAACACAAATGCGAGCCAAAACGAAGTGGACATGTGAATAAAAAATTGTGATGCAAGCTGAATATTAATTAGCTCTACATGAAATCCTTCGGTCTTAAATTCTGGTAAATATGGTATAAAATTAGTTATATAATTAAAAAGACGATACAAAATAAAATCTCCTCGACAAGGTGCCAAAATCACAGCATCAAATATATCTTTCATTGAAAAAAAAAGAATACCAGCAATAGCTACAACTATCAATCCTATGCGTAATAATGTCTTACGCAAAGCATCAATATGCCCCCAAAAAGGCATCTCAACCAATTGTCCCTCTTTTTCGTCCATAATTATTTTATATCCCTAATAATAAGAGATAGCCATACAACATGCGCAAAATTTATATTGTTGTGCGCAATGCTATTTTTTTTTATCCTCTTCTTTTTTAGTATCGTCGGACGCAGATGGTGTATTTATTTCATCTTGAATTTCATTCATTCCACTCTTAAAGCTACGCACTCCTTTTCCAATACCTCGCATTAGCTCAGGAATTTTTTTACCCCCAAAAAGAAGTAAAATAACAAAAACTATAATAATAACCTCGGGCGTACCAAGACTACCAAATAATAATAAAGTCGAATTAGAAACTAACATATATAATTAATTTTATTAAAAACAAAGGTAATGCAAAAGAATACAATATAAAAAAATTCATATTCATTTTTTACGAAAAATTCATCTCAAGAATTATTTTTTTTATTAAATTTGTATCGTCTTATTTAACAATAGTATATGAAACTACTAATTACATTAATCATCACACTAATCGCGTTGATACCAGCTCACGCTGAAAAAAACGAAGTTTCTGGATATATCCAATTTGGTGATAACATTGTGCAAGGATTCTACGCAGGCATTAATGGCTTTTATAAGCGACAGATGAGCTCTCGCTTCGATTTAACTGGTGGGTTATCTTTTTCTACCAAAAATCCACAAGGATTTGGTGGAATAATGGCTGATGGAACATATCGCATTCCCGTAAACAGAGCTAACTTTCTAATCTCTAATAGATTGGTATATAATTACTATGGAGCTTTCAACATGAATGAATTTCTATATCGGTTGGCTGTTACATGGCAAACACGCTATGTGGAATTTACTTTAGGTAATAGCTTCTTGACATATTTCTCGCTCGGAAGTCATGTGTTTGAACCTATTACATGGAGCGTAGGATTTGCCGCACACTTAAAACCTCGCGAATGTAGCTGGAATATTGGGCTATACATTAAGAATTTTGATGATTTTATATACGAAAATTATAATATTAATTTTGGATTTGATGGCAGATATAGAATCTTAAAAAATTGGGATATTTTTGGTATCCTTATGGTTCGTCCCGCTGGAAGTATGAACCAATTAGCAGTAAAATATGATACATCTTTTAAATTAGGAGTAAAATACAAATGGTAAAAAAAACTTATATATTAGCAATAGCATGCATTGCCACAACTTATTGTTTGTCAAGTTGTGATAAAGTGGATCCTACTGGGGTCTTAATTGGACACACAAGTGTTGATGACAGAGTGAAACAATCCTATTATGTTTCTAAAAAAGACCGCTCTGATTTTGAAAGAGAATCAAAAAATGATGACTACTCTTTCTTGGTAGTTGCTGATAGCCATACGACCACTGAAACGCGACGACTAAAAGCTCTTTTTGAAATGACAATAAAGCCTGATGAAAACAACATGTTTTGTGCACATCTCGGCGACCTTGCTGAAACTCAACCCGAATATTACGACAATGTGAAAAAACTTGTTGATAAATTTGAAGCAAAAGATCCTAATAAATTTGCTTTCTATCCTGTCGTAGGAAATCATGATGTTACACGTAATGGATGGTCTTTATTCACTCAAATTTTTCAATCATCAACCTATGCAGTCGCTGTAAAACGTCCTGGATACATTGATTATGGAGAAGATGGTCCGCTTCATAAAGATGATAAACAAGATTTATTCTTATTTTTTGACACAGCCAATGGAACCTTCGGCAAACGTCAATTAGAAGAAGTATTACCTGCTTTCATGGCTATAAGACAATACTTCCGCCATTGCTTTGTATTTACTCATGGTAATTTTTTTCGCCCACGCTCAAACGCATACTCAGCAAATTTTCCTCGTGAGGAACTATATTTTTTATTAAATGAGTTTTCTAAAAATAATATCACGACAGTATTCTGCGGACATATCCACAAACCCGATGACAGAGTATATGGTGGAGTAAGATACATTACTCTTGATGCGCTAAGCGAACGCAATAATCCTTCAAAAGGACAAATTTTGAAAATAACTTGTAAAGGTGATGGCACAGTCGTATATGATAATATTTATGTAAAATAATATTTTGATCAAAATACATCACAAACCCGAGTACTATTATATTATTCGGGTTTGTTCGTCTTATGCCTGTTATTCAGTACATTATATGCTTTAGAAAATCTATTACGGAAATTTTTCTTTAAATATTTGCCTTTTAAAGCAAAGAATCATTACCTTTGTAACCATTTTTGAAATTATTTATTTAAAATACTCACTTATGAAAGCATTCGTATTCCCCGGACAGGGCGCACAATTCGTTGGAATGGGTAAAGACCTATATGACAATAATAAATTGGCTCATGAGATGTTCGAGAAAGCTAATGAAGTTTTAGGGTTTCGCATTACCGACATCATGTTTGAAGGTACTGAAGAAGAACTTCGCCAAACAAAAGTTACACAACCTGCTATATTTTTACATTCAGTAATTTTAGCTAAAACACTTGGAGCAGAATTTGCACCCGACATGGTTGCTGGTCATTCTCTTGGCGAATTTTCGGCTCTCGTTGCTGCTGGCGCACTACCTTTTGAACAAGGACTTCAACTCGTATCTACACGCGCAAAAGCTATGCAAAAAGCATGCGAAATTACACCTTCGACAATGGCTGCTATTCTTGCTCTTCCTAACGAAAAAGTAGAAGAAATATGTGCAAGTATCGACGATGTTGTAGCTCCTGCAAACTATAATTGTCCTGGACAAATCGTAATATCAGGTACAGTTCCAGGTATTGAAGCTGCTTGCGCTAAAATGCTTGAGGCTGGCGCTCGCCGTGCATTAGTATTAAAAGTAGGTGGAGCATTCCACTCTCCTCTTATGGAACCAGCTCGCACAGAATTGGCTAAAGCAATCAACGACGCAAATTTTTCAGCTCCTTTATGTCCTGTTTATCAAAATGTTGATGCTAAGCCACACACATGTCCTGAAGAAATTAAAGCAAACCTTATTGCTCAACTCACTGCTCCAGTAAAATGGGCACAAATAGTTGATAACATGGTTGCCGATGGACTTACGGAAATTGTAGAATTAGGTCCTGGTGCTGTTCTTCAAGGTCTTGTAAAGAAAGCTCACGCCGAAGTAGCAACTTCAGGCAAACAATAAAAAGACAAATTCTTTATAAGCAATAACTATTGCAAATTGATTAAATGATAATATGCTAAAGGAGGAAATCTCAATAATAAAGAATCCTCCTTTAGCTATTTTTTTGTGCAATATCTTAGAACTTATAATTTACGCCAAGACTAAATGCACATTGACTTACATCTTTTACAAACTGATATTTCACCTCAGCCGACATTCCTATTTTTTCAGTAAAATAGTACTCAGCTCCAGCTCCAAGATTCGCGCCAAAGCGATTGAAACTACTAGCCCCACTCCAATGTGAGAAAACTAATCCAGCAAGCGGATATACATTAAATTGATCTGCTACATTAAACACATAGTGAACATTAGCATTTACGTCCCACATATCAATACCTGCTTTTTTAAAATAGTAGTTAAATGATGGCTCTATACGTATTGCATCACTAATAAAGCATTGAACTTTTACACCAAGTCCCATTTGATTAAATTCTGTTGCATTACTAACATGTAAACCTAAGGCTACATTACCTTTTTGAGCAAAAGATGCACCAGCAAAGCCCAAAACACATACTGCTATACAAAGTAATTTCTTCATATCTATTTATATTTAGTAAATTAAAGTTCTCTATTTATGATTGCACACTATTATTGTTATCCTTATCATCAACGGCAATTCCTTTACATATTACATCTGCCTCAGAATGTTGTCCTCGATTCACTGGACGCAACTTCACTTTCACATCATCAAATCCATTCCCATACACACCATTTACATGCGCTTGCGTTACAAATGCTTCTTTATCTATCGATTTAATTATACGAAAGATGGTCACCGATTCTATCTTACGACACATCACAATCAATATCTTCACATCACATTTTGTGTACCACCCAGTTCCATGAAGTAGTGTACAACCCCTATGCGCCTCATTGTTTATAGCATTAGCTATCTCGTCCCATTTTGTTGAAAAAATAGTAAATTGCACAGCTTGACGATTGGTATTGATAACTTGATCGGTTACAAAAGAGATTATAAATAATATCACAAAGCCATACACTATTTTATCAACACTGTGAAATAGAAGATACGATGACGAAATTATTACCATATCGGTATAAAGGATTGTTCGTCCTACCGTCACATTGCTACGCTTCGACACCATTGCTGCTATAATATCAGTACCTCCAGAACTCCCATTATGCACAAATGCCATGCCAATACCCATGCCACACATAAAGGCACCTATAATTACATTCATAAATGCTTGCTGTTGCACAAGTGGTTCAGGAAATAATGGTTGCATTAGCCCTATTAATAGACTTATTACCGTAGAACCAAATACAGTTCTTATTACAAAGGTCTTACCTACCACTTTATATGCAAAGCACAATAATAATATATTTAAAGCATAATTTGAAATAGCCACTGGCACTCCAAACTTAAAATATATAAGAGATGCTACTCCTGTTAGGCCACCTATTACCACCTTTTCTGGTAAAATAAATGCCGTAAATCCAAATGCGTATAGTGTTAATCCTATCACTATCATCACATAATCCTTAGACGATGCCCACGTTTCTTTTCCGAGTCTTAGCATAAGATACTGTAATCCTTTTTAATTTGACTGCTAAGTTAATTATTTGAAATGATAGTTCACGCCATTCCTTTAAATTATTTCAAAAAATTACAACTAAAAAAATATACGTCCGTTTTTTCTCATTTATTTATCAATTTTTCCACTCCCACACCTTTGTAAAAATATTTATTGTATCTTTACATTACAAAACTCATTAAACCAACATAACTTATGAACGTACTTAAAGCCTCTAAATATTTTTTAATTGCATCTTTAATAACAATCGCAGGAACAGCTCAACTAAATGCAATAAACTTTTTAGATACATCTACTCCTGATAGCAGAATCTCATTAGGTATTAGAATTGGCGTTAATTCTTCTAATCAAGGTCTTAATCTCACTAAAATATATCCCGATGTGAAAAAAGGATACACCGAATGGAAAGCAGGATTTGATGTTGGTGCTGTTGTTGACCTAAATATAAATAATTTTTTCACTATTCAACCAGGCTTTTTCTTCCAAAATCGCAGTTATGATTACACTATTATAACTTCAAATTTCAATGCTGGAATGCTTGCTAACAAATTTGGACACACTCGCAACTATTCTTTCCAAATACCTATGCTCCTATCTTTTAGATTCAATCTAAGCAACGATTTTCGATGGCATCTCGACTTTGGTCCATACATTGCATTTGGGCTTGGGGGATACAACAAAATAGACAGCTACGCAACTAAAGTCACAGAAAATGCCAATGTTATTGTTAACAAGCAATATGAACACGACTATTATACCGATAGCGATGGGACAATGATTGGCATGAGCAAATTTGATTGGGGATTTAAGATGGGCACAGCCTTCTCATTTCGCAACCACTACTATTTAGGCATCCATTATAATGCTGGTTGCAAAAATGTGGCTAATCCACACGCTAATTTCTTAGAAAAAGCATCTGCAAAAAATAAAAGTTGGTCAGTATCACTTGGATATGATTTTTAATTAATAACAGCATGGAATTTATTTTAAAAATATTACTTTCGGCAACAGCTGTATATTTATCTGCTCGCATTTTACCTGGCATTAAACTAAAAAGTTTTGGAACAGCAATATTAGTAGCATTAGTGCTCGGCATTCTTAATGCCGTAGTCTACCCTATTATATCTCTACTAACACTACCTGCAACGATATTCACTATTGGATTATTCCTTTTTGTTATAAACAGTGTCATAATACTTATGTGCGGTGCAATGGTAAGAAATTTTGAGGTTCGTGGCTTTTGGTATGCAATGCTTTTCAGTATAGTCCTCTCAATTATCACAGGAATACTTCATCTAATGTTCATGCCTCAAGAAGCTACTATTAGCTAACAATCTTTATTACAACATTCTTCTAACGGCGTTTCAAATTCAAGTGTCGCATGATTAATACCATTATCTGCAAGAAAATGCTTAATAGTTTCTTTTAATGCTGGTATTTCTGTAAGCAATTGTGACGTTACTACGTGAACCGTAATAGCATTTTCTGTCGTGGAAATTGCCCACACATGAATATGATGAACACTATCTACACCTGATATTTCACACAATTTATGAGTAATATTTCCCACATCTATCCCCTCCGGTACTCCATCAAGCGTTAATCTAAGAGATTGTGTCAATAGGTTCCATGTTGAAATAAGTATTATAACTCCAATGCTTATACCTACAATTGGATCAACAAGTGTCCAACCTGTTATGCTCACAATTAAGCCCGACAAAAGAACACCTACCGACACAAGCGTATCAGCAAGCATGTGCATAAATGCGCCTTTCACATTAAGGTCTTGACTTCGTTGCTTGAAAAATAAATATGCCGTTACCCCATTGATAACTATCCCTATGGCTGCAACCCATGCGACAATAGCGCCATCAACAGGACGCGGATTCTTTATTTTATCTATACTTTCAATTATTATAAACACAACGGCAATAACAAGTATAACGGCATTTGTTAAAGAAGCAAGGATAGTACTCTTCTTATAGCCATAGGTATAATGGCTGTTTGAAGCAACCATTGTCAACCTTATAGCCATTAAAGCAAGAGCAAGACTCACGACATCGCTTAGATTATGACCTGCATCAGATAATAAAGCCATCGAGCCACCAAGCCAACCAGCGACAGCCTCAGCAATCACAAATACTACATTTAGCAAAATCCCCCAAATGAATACCTTATTAAGATTTCCACCAATCGGAATTGCATGTTCATGATGATGGTGATGCGCCATTATATTTAAAATTTATTAGAAACTGTTTTTATTTATTTCGAAAATAGTCTCAAATATAAAAATCAATATTAAAAAGAAAGCTATATAAATCTATCTAAAATAAATTAAAACAGCTTCTTAATACCCATTATTTCACGTACTTCTGAAAGCGTCTTTGATGCCGATTCACGTGCTTTTTCTGCGCCCAATCGCACAACCTTTGATAGATATTCATCATTATTTTGAATATCGAGTATCTTCTCACGTATGGGTGTCGTTACTTTCAATATATCTTCAGCAAGTTGCTTTTTCAAGTCGCCATAACGAATAGAACAATCATTATATGAATTTATAAAATGCTCCACAGTATCAGGCGTTGAAACAAGTTTTAATAATGTAAATAAATTTTGAATAGGCTCTGTCATCACAGAGTTGTCCATTTGAGGCCCCTCATCGGTAACTGCGCGCATAACTTTCTTACGTAGCACTTTTTCATCATCAAGAAGATAAATACAATTACCCTCCGATTTCCCCATCTTGCCAGAGCCATCAAGTCCAGGCACTTTTATGGGTGCGCCACCAAAGTCAAAATTTGTAGGTTCTGGAAAATAATCAACCCCATAAAAAGAATTAAATCGACGAGCAAATCTACGAGTCATTTCAAGATGTTGCTCTTGGTCTTTTCCTACGGGGACTTTATGAGCACGATGTATAAGAATATCCACAGCCATAAGTGTAGGATACGTTAGTAGACCAGCATTTACACGCTTATTTGAATCATTGCCTATGATTTCATTCTCAATATTATCCGACTCCGATTTTATACCAAGTTGTTTACGAGCTTTTTCTTTAAAAGATGTAGTGCGCATTAGTTCTCCAATACCTACATGCATATTTAGTAGCAAATACATTTCAGCTATTTCTGGAACATCACTTTGCACAAAAAGTGTAGCCTTTTCGGGATCGAGACCTGCTGCAAGATACTCCGATAAAATACTTTTCACATTTGAATGAAGCATTTTAGGATCGGGGTGTGTTGTTAGTGCATGTAAATCAGCAATAAAGAAAAAACTATTATAATCCTCTTGCATTTTCACAAATTTACTAAGCGCACCATAGTAATTACCAAGATGCAGTTGACCTGTCGCACGAATACCGCTAAGAACAATTTCTTTCATAATCTTTAATTATATGCTCAACACATATTTATATATACGCATTGTAAGCATTCATATTTTTTATTTTTTATAAATACAAATATAGCCAATTTATGCCAAACTATAAGCGTGGCGTTGTAGATAAAAGTGGCAATATTATTTCGCCTATCGCTGGTGACGCTACAAGTGTCGATATATTTCGATCTTTGCGAAAGTGAACTATCATTGCACCAGCTTCAGATGCTATTAGTTCAGCCGCACACACATCCCACTCATGTAAATTCAATTCCCAATACCCATCAAGATAGCCAGCTGCTACATAGCATATATCCACAGCCGCAGCTCCCATACGACGCATTCCTCGCACATGAGGAAGTACATTTTCAAGATTATCAAGATTATTATCACGGGTAGTTGCTTTATCTACGGGGAATCCTGTGGATACAACGGCTTGATTTATATCTGTTTTTATACCAACCGTAATGGGCAAACCATTCATATACGCCCCTTCTCCCTTCACTGCCGTATATAGCTCATTAAGATAAGGAGCAAACACTACGCCAAGTATCGTTTCTCCATTATATTTCAATCCTATTGATACACAAAATTGTGGCAAACCCTCACTAAAATTTGTTGTTCCATCAAGTGGATCAATAACCCAAGTGTAATCGCCATTTAGATTTTCCTCTCCCGACTCTTCCGAAAGAATGGAATGTTGTGGATACGTTGCATGAATAGCATCTATTATAACCTTTTCAGATGCCTTATCTGCTATTGTTACAACATCACTTTCATTAAGTTTTGCTGTTATTTCAAGATTTTTACCTCTAAAATAATTAAGTTGTATTTTCCCTGCTTCTTTTGCCCACGCAATGGTATTTAAAAGAATGTCATCTATATCTTTTATCATTTTTTCAGTTAATCCTCCTCATGTATCGGTATTTGACGTTTAAAAACCTCTTTAAATGATATTAATGACTCGGTGCGAGCAAGTCCCAAATTTTGGAGCTTTGTGTGTATTATACGCAACATGTGATCATTATTTTTTGCATATAACTTTATAAACATGTCATATTGACCTGTGGTAAAATGGCACTCCACAACTTCGGGGATTTGCTTTAATTTCTGCACAACATTATCAAATTGTGACGGGTCTTTTAAGAAAAATCCAATGTAAGCACACGCATCATATCCAACCGAGGAGGGATTGATTACCGACTCAGAGCCTTTTAAAACTCCCATATTCATTAGTTTCTGAATGCGTTGATGAATTGCAGCACCCGAAACGCTACATTCTCGGGCTATTTCAAGGTATGGCTTGCGTGCATTTAGCGTAAGCATCTTCAAGATTTTGTAATCAAGAGCATCTAACTGGGGATTTGCCATAGTTTATATTTGTTATTTTTTTAGTTCCAATTTGCCGATTATATAAATTCGATATATCTTAGCGAACTTATCAGAATATTTATAATAAACAAAAGTAAGAAAAATTTGAAATATGGTTACGAATTACATCGAAATTTCACCAAAAAATGCAATAATTAATAAAATAGAGCAACTTTATGTCAATTCTTTCCCAGAAGATGAACGTCGCGACTTTAATTTAGTAAAGGATATTTTAAGCACTCCTGATTCTCATTTTAAAATTATTGCTGCAATGAACGATAATATTTTTTTAGGATTTATTAGCTACTGGGAATGGTGTGACATGAGATATATTGAGCATTTCGCTATTGAACCCACTCTTCGCGGTGGCGGTATTGGGCAAGATATGATTATCTATTTTGCAAAAATGGCTCAGTCGCCTATTATCCTCGAAGTGGAGCCAGCCATAAACGAATTAGCTATGCGCAGAATAGGATTCTATAAACGTTGCGGATACACACTTTGGAATGACGTGAAATATTTTCAACCCCCTTATGACAACTCAAAAGAATCTTTAGAACTAAAAATAATGACTCTTGGAGAGATTCAAATTGACGAAAATTCTGAATTTATTACTCGCATCAAGAAATATGTTTATGGCGCAAGATAAGCACCAGGATTCGTTAAAATGTTAAAAATGTTATCGAACAGCGTTAAATCTAAAAGTAATATAGTTTTTGGTTGTTAAATTAATTAACTTTGTATTCCGTTTCCTACTGGATAAGAATAATTAATATAACACATTACTAATGACCAAATTACGCCTACATGCCTTTCACTATCTCACCATATGTATTTTATGCATTCTTGGAGTAGTAATATGCGCATGCGACGGTAGTGTTCATAATAATCGCATTATTACAGTAAGTATTCAACCTCAGAAATATCTTTTAGAGAAAATCGTTGGTGACAAAATCGACATCATGTGTCTGCTTTCTCAGGGAAGCAACCCCGAAGCCTACGAGCCCAATTTTTCACATCTTATAAATTTAGAGAAAAGCGACGCATATTTTCGTATTGGCAACATTGGGTTTGAACTTGCAATTATCAGCAAAGCTCAAAACAACAATCCAAATCTAAAGATATACAACAACTCTGAAGGAATAACGTTTCTTGTGGGCAGTCATGGCGCAACAGAAAGCGATGGACATAAGCATGAAATTGACCCTCACATCTGGAGCTCTGTTACAAATGCTATGATTATAGCCAAAAACATGTATGATGCAGTTATTGAAATAGACCCTACTCATAAGGAATTTTATACTAAAAACTATAATGCGCTGATTTCCGATTTGACAAAACTTAACAACGACATTTCAGCTCAACTCAAACCTTTACAAGGCACTTCATTTGCCGTTTGGCATCCATCTCTCAGCTACTTTGCTCGCGATTATGGAATGAAGCAAGTGAGTCTTGAATATGATGGAAAAGAAGCCTCTATTAAGTACATGAAGGAGAAAATTGACCAAGCTAATAAAAACAACGTAAAAGTATTCTTTTTTCAAAAAGAATTTGATGGACGTCAAGCCGAAATATTAAATGACCAAATTGGAGCAAAAATGGTCACAATTAATCCTATGAACTATAACTGGGAGGAGGAAATTCATGCAACTGCCAACGCACTTACCTCAAAATAATCTCATATCTCTAATAGATGTCACTATGCAATACGATAGCCGTATTGTCCTTAATCATGTTAATTTAGATATCGATGAAGGTGACTTTGTAGCTATTACTGGCCCTAATGGTGGAGGTAAAACGACTCTCTTAAAAATAATTCTGCAACTAATAAAGCCTACTTTTGGAAAAGTCGTTTTCAAGCAAGACAATCACATTGTAAAGAGTCTAAAACTCGGATACTTACCTCAAAAAAATATGATTGATAGCCGATTCCCTATATCAGTCACAGAAGTAATCACTTCAGGGTTACTTGGCAGTCAACAACTTTTTCACCGCATATCTGATGATGAAAATAAGAAAGTGGCACATATAATGGAACTTATGGGTGTTGACAAATTAAAAAACGAACCAATAGGAAATTTGTCGGGCGGGCAACTTCAACGCACACTACTCGGTCGCGCCATAATATCAGCACCACACGTCCTCATCCTCGACGAACCACTATCCTACGTCGATAAGCATTTTGAACAACAAATGTATAGCATCATTGCCGATATAGCAAAAAGCACAACTGTTATACTCGTTTCGCACGAAATGACCACAATAGCTCAAATGGCAAATCGACACGTAATTGTTGACCGCGAAGTTCATAGTTGTCATGCCGAGCATCATTATGTAAAAACTGATTGTGAATAGTATTATATGCCCATTACTTATATCGATTATAATTCACCCATCGGATTATTATATATCATATCCGACAATCTTGGAATACTCAATATCACCACACAACACCCACCAATAAATGTAATTGCACAACAATCTATTCACTCAAACCTTTGCTCCACAGCATTGTCTGAATATTTTATTGGTAAGCGCACAAATTTTAAAGATATATCAATATCTCCAAATATCGAAGGGACTAATTTCCAAAAACAAGTATGGCAAGCTCTATTAAATATTCCTTATGGCTCCATTTCAAGCTATACACAAATCGCAAAAGCAATTAAGAATCCACATGCGTGCCGTGCCGTTGGTAATGCAAATCATTGCAACCCAATACCAATAATGATACCATGCCATCGTGTTATTGGAGCTAATGGCTCTCTTACGGGCTATGCACTTGGGCTTGAAGTAAAGCAATATCTGCTTAACCTTGAATCAAAGTTGATTAGTCACTTAGAAAAGAATCTACGGTGGGATATTTGAATTCAAATCCGCTTTCTTCAAGACGTGTCGATTTTACGTATTGCGAAGTAATTATCATTTCGGCAGCTTCTCCAATCAGAAGTTTTACCAGCCATTCAGGTATTCTGTATGAAAATTTGCAGTGATTATATAGACATAGCTTTTCACTGAATTTTTTATCTAACATCACATCAGGTGCAGTAAAATTATAAATACCATTCATCTCTTTATGAGATATTATATATTCAATCCCTTTTATTACATCTTCACGTGCAATCCATGTTATCGGTTGCATTCCACGTCCTATAGTAAGCCCAAATCCATATTGCATACTCTTTTCCATGCCTTTGAGCGCTCCGCCATCATGCGCGAGTACTATTCCAAACCGTGCAATAACTAATCGCTTTCGAGGGCTTAGCTTTGTCGCTTCAGCCTCCCACAATTGCGCAACTTGGGATAAAAAAGTTTGCGCTGGCTTTATCTCACTATATTCATCATGAATCCCTATTGAATCATAAATTCCAATAGCAGATGCCGAGATTAATAACTGAGGAGTATCGCTTGCATTCATACATTCTACAATCCTCCGAGTTGTACTGACACGGCTACTTATAATTTCGTCTTTAGCTTTTTTGCTCCAACGTTGTCCTATTGTTGCTCCTGCAAGATTTATTATTACCTCGCTATTATTAATAATTGACTTAAGAGATGAAAATGCTTCTGAAGAAAGTAATTTACGCTCGATTTCACATACATTATATCCCCTACTTCTTAAATCGTTACACAATGGTGTCCCGATAAATCCTGTTGCTCCTGTTATAGCTATGTTCATATCTTATTAATTTATATATGTACATAACAATAAGTATACACAATATGCTCATAAGGAGTAAGGATATAACACAAAAAAAGACCGAAGCAGTGTTGCTTCGGTCTTTTTTTGTGTTATATCTTTATCCCTTTTATTCAGCTGACATAGCTGGTGGAGTAACGATTTCGGGTTGATTATCCCCTTTAATTTGTCGGTAAAACAATGTAAAAGATGTCTGCATATAAGGAAGAAGAAACAAATATCCAATTCCAAATGTAAAGATACATAGTATAGACCACCCAATGAAGCGACAGCATAAGCAAAACAAATCCCACTTATGACCATACATCATTTCGCAACTCTTGTCAATAGCTTGAGAAGCCGATAACGAAGGATTATCAATCATAATAAAATAAGTCATTGAATAGCGTAACGAAGCTATAATACCAGGTATGATTAATAAAAGCGACCACAATAACGTATAAATAAACATCAACAATCCAGCAAGGAATGTTTCCAAGAATTTATTGAATCCACAAAATAGTCCCTCTATTTGAGGGTTAGCTTTATTTGTAGCTTTAATTATATATGACGTAAAGCCATATTCAAGAGGTCCTATTAAAAGGAAATATCCAAATATAAAAGACGACCCTGCAGATGTTATTACACCAAATAGAAAAGCACAAAGAGCAACCATCAGCCACTGACCCTGCAACGCATTCTTAGCGTCATTCATTAATTCTTTATTAGTTCTCATTTTCTTATAAAATTTTATAATTTATATACTATCATCTATTTTCCACGACAAAGTTACTGTTTATTTTAACATATACGTCAAAAGCTATTAAATATTTCACAAAAAAGGGACAATTCTATCTCGCACCCCAAAAAAGTTAATATATTGTTTTTTTAGTTTCTGTTGAATTAGTGACAGAAAAGGCTGTTATAAAAGTCATTGCCTACTTATTCAACAGCCTTTCTTATTTTTCTAAACCTTATTTTTTTGCTTTTGATGTATTTTTTGGCGAAGTTGCTTTCTTTTTTGTAGTTGTTGCTTTTTTCTCAGTCGTTGGAGCATCGAGGTCGCCAACTTCTGCTTTTAGAATATTGTTTCGCATCAATGTAACTTCTTTATTCAATTCTTCAATTTCTGTAGCTTGATTACGAATAGTAGTAAGAAGTGCATTCAATTCTTCATTTTCTATTGATAAGGGATATTGTGCTTCTACTCTAACGATAAAGTCAGAAAGTGCATTCATATAGTTAGTGAAAGCCTGATAAGGCGTTTCATAAGGGCTATAGTGAGAATGTACTGCGCCATCATTTCTGTGTTTTGTACACATATAAAAGAAGTGATCAGACGCTTGTAGATAATTCCAATCTTGTTTTAGACGGCGATCATCGCATAGGCGAACGCGTTCGGCAATGGAATATAACTTGTGGAATGCCTCATTCTGCAAAGTATTTCCAAGCCAAGCACTTGTGTCGCGTGCTTCATCAGCCCAAGACATTGGGAATGGAACAGCAAGTTCACCAACCGATTTGAGTTTAGCAATAGCTTCTGAAGGAGTCCAAAATGAGATGTCGTGTTCTGCAGCAAAACGAGGTAATGCTTTCATAAAATCAAAGATACCAGTTTCACGAGATTGTAATTCACCAAATGTTTCATAATTCATAAATAGATTTATCAATTGTTCGTCTTGTGGTAGTTGAGCAATCCAATCAATATATTTATCGGCAGTGAGTGGATAGGAATCCCACTCTGTATTACTGAAACGGAATGAAATATCATCAGATAATTTTGAATTCTTCAATAGCAACTTTAGCTTAGGACTCGCAGCCGAAGAGTAAAGATAATTAGGCGATTTCCAGCCAAGAATATGCTTAGCTCCATCAGTAATAGCTCCTTTATACCCCATAGCAGTCACCATCTGAGATATCTCATCAGAGTATATTAACTCAGTGTTTCGAAACACCTTAGGGTGCTGTCCAAATAGCTGAAATATCTTTTTATCATGTTCTTTAACTTGCAACCTAAATTCCTCTGGGTCGGTAAGAGACGCAAGTGTGTGAGCATAAGTTTCTGAAAGAAATTCTACGCAACCAGTTGCTGCGAGTTCTTTCATCGATTCAATAAATTCGGGTACAAATTGCTCTAATTGTTCAAGAGCGGTACCTGTAATAGAGAATGCTACTTTGAAATTTTTACCATTAGCCTTAATCATATCAAGCAACATTGCATTTGCAGGAAGATATGAACGATGAGCTATGCGAGTAATAATGTCGTCGTTAGCAAAATCATCGTAATAATAATGGTCGTTACCAATATCTAAAAATCGATAGTTTTTTAGACGGAATGGTTGATGTATTTGAAAATAAAAACAAATTGCTTTCATTGGTAATATTTATTTTAAAGATTATACATTGTGTTTTATTGCGTTTTTATAAATATCGATTACTTTAGCACCCGCTTTAACCCATTGAATACCATCAATTTCTGAAAGTCCTTTTTCTCGTAATTGCGTGTACATTGCAGGATAAGTAATAATGGAATATATAGCGTCGGCCATAGCATCAATGTCCCAATAATCAATTTTTATGACATTGTCAAGGATTTCGGCACAGCCCGATTGCTTTGAAATAATAGATGGCACACCCATTTGCATAGCTTCAAGAGGAGAAATTCCAAAAGGCTCGGATACAGATGGCATAATATACACATCAGATGCTTTAAGCATTTCATAGACTTGACGGCCTCGTAAAAAACCTGCAAAATGAAACCTGTCGGATATGTCTCGTTGAGCAGCAAGCTTTATCATTTTATCCATCATGTCGCCTCCACCTGCCATAACAAAGCGTACATTATGTTTCTTTTTTAATACTTTAGCAGCCGCTTCGACAAAATATTCAGGACCTTTTTGCATCGTTATACGACCAAGAAACGTTACTATTTTCTCCTTAGATTTTTGAATTTCAATTGAACGTAATTCCTCGCTTAATGGTTCCACAGCATTATGAACGGTAGTCACTTTATCGGGTGAAATCCCGTATTTTTCAATTACAGTTCTTCGAGTCAAGTTACTCACTGTGATGATATGGTCGGCTTGGTTCATTCCATCTTTTTCTATTGCAAAGACAGTAGGATTTACGTTACCTCTTGAACGATCGAAGTCGGTGGCATGAACATGTATTACTAAAGGCTTTCCTGTAACTTGCTTTGCATGGATTCCTGCTGGGTAAGTTAACCAGTCATGCGAGTGAATTATATCACAAGGCACTGTGCGTGCGATTATACCAGCAACGATAGAATAATTATTAATCTCTTCGATAAGATTTTCAGGATATCGCCCCGAAAATTCAATACAACCAAGATCGTTTGTACGCATATAGTTAAAGTCACTATATATGTTTGAACGCAGGTCGTAATAGGTCTGCGGGTTCATCACTTTGCCTATTCGGCTCTCTATGTAATCCCAGTTAACATCGCGCCAAGCGATAGGCGTATTAGATGCTCCTATGATGTTAGCAAAACTTCGATCCTCGTCACCATAGGGTTTTGGAATAACAAATGTTATATCCATATCACCATTTTCAGCCATTCCTTTCGTAAGACCGTAACTTGCAGTTCCAAGTCCTCCGAGTATATGTGGTGGAAATTCCCACCCAAACATTAGTGCCTTCATATTTTGAAAGAAAGAAATTTCATAATAATTATACGTTTAAATTTTTGAGTATTCTCAATACGCCTAATACTCCGCCTACATTTAAGGCATAACTTATGGCTCCACGTCCTGTAAATGGAGGATTTCCATCGTAAAGTTCCGATAGCGATCCGATGCAACCAAGAGTCATATCGTCTTCAAAGCCAATGAGCATGCGTTCTATAAATGGAATTCCACCTACTCCAAATACTTTAATATATGTATCGGTATAGAATCCTATTAATCCAGGACGCACTGGACCTTGAAAATAAGCCTTTTCTCGTTCATCAGGAGTACCCACATAGATAGGATTATATCCATAACTTTTTGGGCTTAATGTCCTTAACCCTTTAGGCGTAAGTAGCTCGCGCGTCACAACATCAAGCACCGACTTTCGTTGTCGACGGTCGAGTGGAGAATATTCAAGTCCTGTGGCAATTATCATATTAGGGCGCACACTTAAATCGACATATCCTCCTGATACATAATCATAAAGATATCCAAAATCATTAAGGAATGTATTGATAAATGATACTTTTGCTTTTTCGGCTATGTTTTGCCACTCTTCGACATTAGTTGCCATATCGGCATCTTCGTTGAACAGAGCAGAGCCAAACATAAGCGCATTATACCAAAGTGCATTAAACTCTACAAGATATCCTGTGCGTGGAATCATCGGAGAGCCATCGGGATATGATGAGTCCATCCATGATATTGGGCGTTGTGTGCCGTCACTTCTGACTAATCCGTTATAATCTAATATTAAATTACTATGTCGGCCAGCAATAATAAAATTGATTATGTCGGCAACAAATTTACCATATAACTTTTTACATTCAGCTATTCCAAATTTCTTGGCATGTGCTTGAACTGTCCATATAGCCCAAAGAGGGACATCGGGCAAGTCTATAAATTGCATATATTTATCCAGCTGACCTTTGTCCATGAAATTATACATAGCCTTCATCGCAGTATCCATAATTAGAGCAAAGTCCTGAGGGTGATTTACGGCTATCGTGGTGCCAGGTAGCGCAATAAATTCATCTCTTGCTCTAATCTTAAACCAAGGATATCCAGCAAGTAGATAATGACCGTCATCATTTGTAATATAGAATTGCTTAGCTGAGTTTTTAAGACAGTTATAGAAACTTGTGCGTGGCGTGCGATTTTCAAGCTCTTCGGCATACGTTTTAGCAAAGCTTCGAGGAGATTCTTCGGTAAGTCCAGCTGAGAAGAAGATGCTTTCACCCTTGCGAATGGGAAGTTGAAAATATCCGGGCACAAAAAGATCTTCATGGTAAGGAATACCGCGTTCCTCATCTTTTATATACTCAATCCCTTTATACCATGTAGGACAGAAAATAAATTCTGGCTTATGACTAAATTGCATGTACAGATTAGGATAACCATTATACATAC